>CAMAKJ010000001.1 GCA_945836055.1 uncultured Clostridia bacterium
AGACCTACAAGCCCATGGAGGCCGAGGAGGCCATGAAGGAGGGCTATGTGGTGGTCTGCGTCCAGACCAAGGGCTACTGGACCCGGGGCGGGCATTACCTGCTGCTGGAAAAGATGTTTGAGGACGGTCAGATTCAGGTGCGGGACTCCAACCTCTACAACTACAAACGATTGAAGAACCACCAGATTGACCGCTTTGACTTCTCCACTGTCATTCCCTCCGGCGTGGGCTACTGGATTTACGAAAAGAAAATCGTGACCATCCCTCAGTGCGCCCGCTGCGGCAGCCCGGAGACGGAAGGGGCGCCTGCGTCCATGTTCCGGGAGGACTACCTGTGCGAAAAGTGCGGCGCGGCCCTGCTCCGGCGCAATACATATCTGAATTACAGCGGTGTATAACGACAAAAAAGCACGCCTGACCGAAAAACGCGGTCAGGCGCGTTTTGTCCCTCAGGACTGCGCCGCTTTGTCGGATTTGATCCGAAATCGTCCCGCCCGGCGTCTGGGAGCGAATAGAGCAGAATTTGACAAATCCAGAGACGATACGTATAATACGGATGTAGCTTTTCATGAAGGAGGATTCTGCAATGGGAGAGGTCAAGAGGAAGTCCAGGCCGCGCGCATTTCTGGACTGGTTCTTATCTGACCGGCTGTTTGCCCTGCGGCTGCTGATAACACTGGCTGTCACCGGCACGGTGTTTTACTGCTTCAATTATCTGACCCCCCTGGCGGCTGACGACTATTGGTACACTCGCTCCTTTGCCACCGGAGAACGGATTACCTCGGTGAAGGATATTTTTCCATCCCTTTATGCCCACTATTTTCAGATGAACGGGCGGGTTGTCACTCATTTTCTGGCTCAGCTGTTTCTGATGTTCGACAAGCAGGTGTTCAACCTGATTAACACTGCGGGCTTTCTGCTTCTGGGTCTGCTGATGGGGTGGCACAGCGGTTTCTTCCGGGGGAAGAAGCGGGCAATCCGGTTCGGGCTGATTTACGCCCTGCTGTATTGGATCGTGCCGGCCTTCGCGGAGGATTTTCTATGGGTGGATGGTGCCTCCAATTATCTATACGGTATTCTGATCATTCTGATCTATCTCATTCCCTTCCGCAGATTGTTGGAGGAGTCCCATGTCCAGAAAGCCCCTCATTTCTTTCGGAAGTGTATCCTGGCTCTGGGAAATCTTGTTTTCGGCGTTATCGCCGGCGCTACCAATGAAAATACCGGAGCGGCTCTGATCTTCGTAACCGCTTTGATTTTGGTCATTCACAAGCTTCTGTACCACCGTGGCCTGCGCGCCTGGATGCTGACAGGCTGGGTTGGCAGCGTAGCCGGCTTCCTGTTCATGCTGCTTGCCCCCTCCAATGCCCTGAGAATCTCCGGCGTTGCCCTGACCAACGCCGCAGAGCCGGGTGGCGCGTTCTCTCTCATTCCTCACAGCCTGTTCCGCGTTCTTCAGAGTGTGGTATCCGCCCTTAGCTCCATTCTCTGCTACCATTTGCCCGTGTTTCTGCTGTTCGCGGTGGTACTGATGCTCTATTTTCGCCAGAACGAGCAGGAGCCCCGCCAGACAAAATGGCGCCGGCTTGTACCCTGCATCGTGTTTTTCACTGCGTCCGCCCTGTCCGCCGGTGCCTTTGTGGTGTCCGTCTCTTCGCCCGAGCGGGTGTGGAGCGGGTCGATCATCTTTGCGCTGATCTCCATCGGCTGCGTGGTTTCCATTCTGGAATTGGACTGCAAATTGGAGCGGCTGACAATTCAGACAATCCTGCCCGCCATTATCGTGGTATGCACACTGGCAAGCTGTGTCAACACCGCCTGGGAGCTGAACAAGGTTTATGTGCAGCACAACGACCGGATTGAACGTGCCATCGCGCGGAAGGAAGCGGGAGAAGAGAATTTCACCATGGAGCCTATCAACAGCGTTTCCCGGTTCTGCCTCTTTGAGACGCTGGGAGACACTACCAGTGGTGACTTCCTGGCAGACTTCTATGGCGGGAAAGACTCGCAATAACACCGGGCGAACCGGTTTTATGAATGGTAACGCCGCCCTGGCTGCTCCCTCGGAAGGACGCGTCCGACGGGCAGCATAGGCGCATCATGACAAAAGCACGCCTGACCGGGAAACACGGTCAGGCGCGTTTTGTATCTCAGAACTGCGCCGCTTCGGCGGACTTGAGCTGGAGCTGCAATTTGTCCGCGATGAGGGCGATGAACTCACTATTGGTGGGCTTGCCCTTGGTGTTGGAAACGGTGTAGCCGAAGAACCTTTGCAGGGTGTCCAGGTCGCCCCGGTCCCAGGCCACCTCGATGGCATGGCGGATGGCCCGTTCCACCCGACTGGGGGTGGTGCCGAAGGTTTTCGCTACCTGGGGGTACAAGACCTTCGTGATGGCGTTGATGACATCCATGTCGTTGACCGCGATGATGATGGCCTCCCGCAGATACTGATAGCCTTTGATGTGGGCAGGGACGCCGATTTCGTGGATGATGTTTGTCACCATGGTCTCGATACTGGTCTTGTCCGGACGGCGCTTTTCCGGAGAACGCAGGCTCTCCCCGCCCCGGATTTCCTCCAGCCGCTCCACCAGAGCGGTCATGTCGCAGGGCTTCAGCATCAGATACCGAACCCCCAGATTGGCCGCCGCCGTGGATACATATTCGGTCACAAAGGCCGAGGTGGCCAGGGTGACGGGACGGCGTTCCATGCCGGAAATCGCCTTGAGCACCCCAATGCCGTCCTTCTTGCTCAGCATCAGATCCAGCACCAGTACGTCAGGCTTCCGCTCAGGAATCATGGCAATGGCCTGTTCCCCATCGTTGGCCGTTCCCACTACCTGAAAACCGTCGGCGCGCTGCAGCGCGGCGCTCAGAGCGGTGCAAAAATCTTCAGCGCTGTCCGCGATGAATACGGTTGTTACATGTTCCATTACAGTCCTCTCCTGTCATGTAAAGATAAATTTGCTCCCCATGCCACGGATCACGAAGACCCATGTGCGACAAATAAAGAATAGCATGAACTTTACACTTTTGCAAGGAAAAACAGACAAAATCGATCGTCAAAAACGGCGATAAATCGACAGAAATCGGATGAAATAAGAACTATTCAACAATTTTCGACAAAATAACGCAAAGACGGTTTCCCGTTGACGGGACAGCCGATCCGGTGTAGAATATACGCAAATCCTTACAGGAGGTATTTTTCATGAACGAAGTATGGAACCTTGACCCCATTTACCGGGGGTTTGACGACTCGGCATTTGCCGGGGACTTGAAAAAACTGGAAGAACTGACCGGGGCATACGCCGCCTTTGTTTCGGAGCTGCCCGGGAAGCAGCCCCTGGAGGGACTGAAAGAAGGCATCCGGCTGGAGGAAGGGCTGACCGTGACGGCCTCCAGGCTGTTTGAGTACGCGTCCCTGCGCCAGTCGGCCAACACCCGGGACGCTGAGGCCGGGTCCCGCCTGGGACAGGTGATGCAGATTGTCAGCGCCTCCGCCGGAGCCCAGGCGGCGTGGCGGGAATGGGCGTCGAAGCTCCCCAACCTGATGGCGCTGGTGAACGGCGACGGGGAGCTGAAGGACTACGCCTTCCTGTTTGAAAACCTGCGGAAAAACAGCACCCATCTGCTGGGTAGTCTGGGGGAGGAAATCAGCGCTCGGATGTCCCTCTCCGGAAGCAATGCCTGGAGCGACCTGCAGGGGTATCTCACCAGCACCGTGCCGGTTTCCTACAACGGCGGCACCACCAACCTCTCCGCCATCCGCAATCTTGCCTACGACCCTGATCCCCGGGTGCGCAAAGCGGCCTACGAGGCGGAGCTGGCCTGCTACGACCGGATCAAGGATTCCGTGGCCTTCGCCCTGAATTCCATCAAGCTGGAAACCCTCTCCGACTGTGCCCTGCGGGGCTACCCCTCGCCCCTTGACCGGACGCTGGAGCAGTCCCACATGAAGCGGGAGACCCTCCAGGCCATGCTGGGGGCGATGGAGGAGTACATGCCAAAATTCCGGCAGTATCTCAAGGCCAAGGGCAAGGCTCTGGGCCATGAAAACGGCCTGCCCTGGTATGATCTGTTTGCCCCCATGGGCGCCTCTGCGGCCCGGTATACCGCTGAGGACGCCAAGGCGATTTTGGTGGAGCTGTTTTCCTCCTTCGATGAGGAGCTGGCGCAGATGGTGGAGCGGGCCTTTGACGAGGCCTGGATCGACTTCTACCCCCGGGACGGCAAAACCGGCGGCGCTTTCTGCGCCGGGGTGGAGTGCCTGGGACAGAGCCGGATTCTCACCAACTTTGACGGAACCTTCGGCAGCGTTGTGACCCTGGCCCATGAGCTGGGCCACGCCTTCCACAACCAGTGCCTCCGGGAGCAGCGCCCCCTGAACCGGGACTACTCCATGCCCGTGGCGGAGACGGCCTCCACCTTCAACGAATGCGTGGTCATGGCCGCGGCCATCAGCCGGGCCAAGAGCCGGGAGGAGAAGCTGGCGCTGATCGAATCCCAGCTGCAGGACGCCACCCAGATCATCTGTGACATTGATTCCCGCTACCTCTTTGAGAGTATGGTGCTGGAGAACCGGGGGGAGCGGTTCATGGACGCGGACACCCTGTGCGGCATGATGACCAAGACCCAGGAGCTGACCTACGGCGACGGCCTTGACCCCAACTTCCGCCACCCCTATATGTGGATCTGCAAGAGCCACTACTACGGCGCCACCTTCTACAATTTCCCCTACGCCTTCGGCGGCCTGTTCGCCCGGGGGCTGTACGCCCGCTACGAGCAGGAGGGGGCATCCTTCGTGCCAAAATACAAGCAGCTGCTGCGCACCACGCCTGTGGCCACCGCCGAGGATACCGCCCTGGTGGCGGGCATTGACCTGACCGATCGGGCCTTCTGGCGCAGCGCCCTGCAGACCATCGCGGATCAGATTGACCTGTTCTGCCAGCTTGTGAGTGAAAAGGAGGAAAGCTGATGGACAGCCGCACCCAAGCCCTGTGCGCCTTTCTGGACGCATCCCACAGCGTCTACCACGCCCAGGCGTATCTGAGCAAAACCCTGGAGGAGAAGGGGTATGTCCGGCTTTTTGAGCAGGAGGAATGGAGCCTTCTTCCCGGGGGAAAATACTATCTGACCCGGGGCGGTTCGGCTCTTCTGGCCTTCCGGGTGCCCCGGGGAGAGATTACGGGCTTTACCATGAGCGCCAGCCACTCCGACCGCCCCGGCTTCAAGGTCAAGGAGAATTTTGAACTGACCTCCGCTTACACCCGGGTGGCGGTGGAGCGCTACGGCGGTATGCTCATCGCCCCCTGGCTGGACCGCCCGCTGTCCATCGCGGGACGAGTGACGGTGGAAACGGAAAACGGGGTGCAGACGAAGCTGCTGGACATTGACCGGGACCTGCTGCTGATTCCCAACGTGGCCATTCACATGAACCGCCAGGCCAACGACGGCTATAAGTGGAACCCGGCGGTGGACGTGATCCCCCTCGCCGGCGGAAAGGACGCCGCCGGAAAGCTCCCTGCCCTGCTGGAAAGGGAAGCGGGGGGGAGGATTCTGGGGCAGGATCTGTATCTTTACATCCGGCAGAAGGCCTCGGTCTGGGGTGTAGACGGAGAATATATTTCCGCCGCAGCTCTGGACGATCTGGAATGTGCCTGGGGCTGCACCCAGGGCTTCCTGAACGCAAAGGAAAGCCGGGCCATCCCGGTGCTGTGCGTCTTTGACAGCGAGGAGGTGGGCTCCTGCTCGCCCCAGGGCGCGGCGTCCGGACTGCTGGAGGCGGTTCTGGGCAGAATCTGCGACGGGCTGAATCTGAACCTGAGCCGGATGCTGGCTCAGTCCTTCCTGGTGTCGGCAGACAATGCCCACGCCGTACATCCCAACCACCCCGAGTACGCAGACCCCGCCAACGCCCCGGTGATGGGCGGGGGCATCGTGCTGAAATTCAACGCCAACCTCAGCTACTGCACCGACGCACTGTCTGCGGGAATCTTCCGGAAAATCTGCGCCAAGGCGGGGGTGAAGGTGCAGTCCTTCCACAACCGGGCGGACATGCCCGGCGGCTCCACCCTGGGACGCATTTCCCTGGCCCATGTGAGCGTGCCCACGGCGGACATCGGCCTTGCCCAGCTGGCCATGCACTCGTGCTGCGAGACGGCTGCCGTTTCCGACGAGATTGATCTGGAAACCGCCATGACCGTTTACTACGGCTCTGCGCTGGAAGCCACCCGGAACGGATTCTCTGTGACCTGAAAACCGTCAAACCGACCAAAACAACGGCGAAAGAATTGTAAGACTCTACCATTGCGAACCCTTGCCGGATATGGTAAAATGTGCATATCCAGGTGGATCATGTCTACTCCACACAATAGGCATGGTACCGCTATAATTAAAGGAGGATAAAACCGATGGCGCACGGTACGGCAGTGTGGAGACCTGTCGTAATGCTCCCGGAATTTCACCTTCCGGGCAAGCGAGAACGCATGCGAAAATGGTAGGTGCGTTCAGCGTCGAAAACAGTATGGCAAGTTTGACCCTGAAGAACATCAAGAAGATCTACCCCTTCAACGGCGACGACGCAAAGAAGAAGAAAAAGAAGAAGGGCGAACCCGAGAAGAAGAGCAACCTGCAGATCACTGACAAGGGCGTCGTGGCTGTGCAGGAGTTCAGCCTGGAAATCGCGGACAAGGAGTTCATCGTCCTGGTCGGCCCCTCCGGCTGCGGTAAGTCCACCACCCTGCGTATGATCGCTGGCCTGGAAGAGATCTCCGAGGGCGAACTGTACATCGGCGACCGCCTGGTCAACGACGTGGCTCCCAAGGACCGCGATATCGCCATGGTCTTCCAGAACTACGCACTGTACCCCCATATGACCGTTTACGAAAACATGGCCTTCGCTCTGAAGCTGCGCCATACTCCCAAGGACGAAATCGACAAGAAGGTTAAGGAAGCTGCTGAGATCCTGGACATCACCCAGTACCTGGGCCGTAAGCCCAAGGCTCTGTCCGGCGGTCAGCGTCAGCGTGTTGCCATCGGCCGCGCCATCGTCCGTAACCCCCAGGTCATGCTGATGGACGAGCCCCTGTCCAACCTGGACGCCAAGCTGCGTAACCAGATGCGTGCTGAGATCATCAAGCTGCGTCAGCGCATCAACACCACCTTCATCTACGTTACCCACGACCAGACCGAGGCCATGACCCTGGGCGACCGGATCGTCATCATGAAGGACGGCTTCATCCAGCAGATCGGCACACCTCAGGAGGTCTTCAATCATCCTTACAACCTGTTCGTCGCTACCTTCATCGGTACGCCTCAGATGAACATGTTCGAGAACGCCAAGCTGGTGAAGGTTGACGGCAAGTACGCCGTTCAGCTGGACAACCAGACCGTGGTTCTGTCCGACGAGAAGCAGGCTGCTCTGGCCAAGAACAATGTGGCTGAGCAGGATGTGGTTCTGGGCGTCCGTCCCGAGCACGTTGAGCTGACCGCCGGCGGCATCGAGGGCAAGGTCGACGTGTCCGAAATGATGGGCTCCAGCGTCCACCTGCATGTCACCTCCATGGGCCGCGACGTGGTTCTGGTGGTCTCCACCATGAACATGACCGGCGCCGAGGTCGCTGCCCTGTCCAGCGGCTCCACCGTTCACTTCTCCTTCCCCGGCCATGTGTGCCACATCTTCTCCAAGGAGACCGGCATCAATCTGGAAGCCTGATTTTCCGTCTTCCAAACGGGCCTGCCTTTACCGGCAGGCCCGTTTTTTACAGGACATACCGGATGCGGGGAGAAAGCTCTGACACTGCGGCTTCTCCGGCGGCGGGACCGAAACGGTGTCTGGGTTGGTATAGATGCCGGAAAAAGTGGAAATAATCAGGTGGTTCTTACCAAAAATGGGAAAAAGTTTGTTTTCACGCTTGGTTTTACTTGACAAATCGGGGAAGACGTATTATTCTAAATGTGTCTTTCCCTGATTATGGAAACGTTTCAATTTTGAAGGAAGCACCCTTCCCGCCCGGTAGGGGGGAGACCTTTTCACCGTACCATATTCAACCGGACAGGGCGTCGGGAATAGGATGAGTGCACAATACGGATCCTTGCCAACCCGAAATGAAAAAGCAACGGCGGTCAATCCGCTTTTAAGAATGGAGAGCGAACATGAATAACAACTGTCAGAATATCCTGAAATGGACCGAAGCACAGCTGAAGTACACATACGACGTTTCGTTGCAGCAGGCAACGCCCCAGGAGCTGCATGAGGCTCTGGGCCAGGCCGTTATGATGGCCATTTCCGACGACTGGAGCCGTTCCAAGAGAACCCGTATGCCCAACCGCAAAGCCTACTACATCTCTGCCGAGTACCTGATCGGCCGGCTGGTATATTCCAACCTGTTTAATCTGGGCATCCTGGACGAGATGAAGGAGCTGTTTGCCCAGCGGGGCGTGGACCTGGCGGTTCTCGAGGATATCGAGGATGATGCCCTGGGCAACGGCGGCTTGGGCCGTCTGGCTGCCTGCTTCCTGGACAGCGCCGCTTCCACCAACATCCCCTTGTCCGGCTACGGCCTGCGCTACAAGTTCGGCCTGTTCAAGCAGAGCTTTGACGCCGAGGGCAATCAGGTTGAAAACGCCGATGACTGGACGAAGTTCGGCGATCCCTGGTCCTTCCGCCGCTACAACCACACCGTAAAGGTCAAGTTCCCCGATCACACCGTCCTGGCCGTTCCCTATGACGTGCCCATCATCGGCTACGGCACCAGCAACGTCGGCACCCTGCGCCTGTGGCAGTGCGAGGCCGAGGAGGAGCTGGACTTCAACGCCTTCAACAACCAGGATTACCTCCGGGCGCTGGATGCCAAGAACAAGGCTGAGGACATCACCCGGGTGCTGTACCCCAACGACTCCACCTGGGAGGGCAAGCGCCTGCGCATCAAGCAGCAGTACGTGCTGTCCTCCGCGTCCCTGCAGGATATGCTGCGCACCTATAAAATCGCCCACGGCAGCGATCTGAGCCGTTTTGCCGAGTTCTACGCCGTGCAGCTCAACGACACCCATCCCGCCATGTCCATCCCCGAGCTGATCCGTCTGCTGATGGCTGAGGGCATGAGCTTTGACGATGCCTTCAATGTGGCCCAGAAGACCTTCTCCTACACCAACCACACCGTCATGGGTGAGGCCCTGGAGAAGTGGCCCCTGGATCTGATGCGAAGTGTGGTGCCCGAAATCGTGGACATCATCTGCCGCATCGATCAGAAGCTCAAATGGGAGCATCCCGGGCTGTTCATTGTCAAGGACAATACCGCCCATATGGCGAACCTGTCCATCTACGTCGGCTCCTACATCAACGGCGTGGCGGAGATTCACTCCCAGATCCTGAAGGACGACTGCTTCAAGGACTGGTACTATGCCTTCCCCGAGCGCTTCCAGAATAAGACCAACGGCATTACCCCCCGCCGCTGGCTGGGCCTGTGCAACCCCGAGCTTACCGGCATGATCCGGGAGAAGGTCGGCGGCGACTTCCTGAAGGACCTGGAGCTGATCGGCGGCCTGAAGAATCAGATTACCGACGAGACCGTGGCGGAATTCAACGCCATCAAGCGTGTGAAGAAGGAGCAGCTTTGCGCCGTTGTCGCAAAGCACGAGGGCGTGACCCTGAACCCCGACTTCATCTTTGATGTTCAGGTCAAGCGCCTGCACGAGTATAAGCGGCAGCTTCTCAACATCCTGTCCGTTGTGGATATCTATTTCCGCCTGAAGGAAGGCCGTCTGCCGGACTTCCAGCCCACGGTTTACCTCTTCGGTGCCAAGTCCGCCCCCGGCTACGCCCGGGCCAAAGCCATCATCCGCTACATCAACCGTGTGGCGAAGATGATCAACAACGACCCCGCCGTCGCCGATAAGCTGAAGGTGGTCTTTGTTCAGAACTACAACTGCTCCTACGCCGAGCACATCATCCCCGCTGCCGACATTTCCGAGCAGATTTCCCCTGCCGGCACCGAGGCCTCCGGCACCGGCAACATGAAGCTGATGCTCAACGGCGCTGTGACCCTGGGCACCCTGGACGGCGCCAACGTGGAAATCGCCCAGGAGGCCGGACTGGAGAACGAGTATATCTTCGGCCACACCGTGGAGCAGATCAACGCCGTGAAGGATTCCTACCGTTCCCGGGACATCTACGACGCCAACGCGGATCTCCGCCGGGCGATCAACACCCTGGTGGACGGTACCGTTCCCACGGACGATGCCCAGCGGGAGCTGTTCCATGCTCTGCTGGACGGCAGCAGCTGGCACAAGGCCGACCATTACTTCCTGCTGCTGGACTACGCTTCCTATTTCGACACCAAGCTCCGTGCCAACCGGGACTATGCCGACCGCATGGCCTTTGGCCGCAAGTGCCTGATGAACGTGGCCTCCGCCGCCAAGTTCTCCTCTGACCGGACCATCCGTCAGTACGCCGAGGAAATCTGGCACATCACCCCCACCCAGTATTGATTGTTTCAAAAATCGCCCGGTTCCGAAAGGAACCGGGCGATTTTGCGTCTGAAGCAGGGGTTATTTCGCGGCGAAGAACGCCACGGCCACGGCACCGGGGCCGACATGGGTTCCGACGACGCTGCCCACAATGGTGCTGGGCAGGGCGTCCAGACTGTTCTCCCACAGAGCGGCGCTGTCGGTGATGTATTTGCGCAGCATGGCGTCGCTCAGGCCGGTGTAGCCCAGCAGAACGGGCTTTTCGAAGTCCACGCCGCCGGCCTTCTGAATCTCCTGTACCAGCAGGTTGTTCGCCTGCTTGGAGCCCCGGGCCTTGCCCAGCATCTTCACTTCCCCGTCTTCGACGGTGATGACGGGCTTGATATTCAGCAGTCCTCCGGCGAAGGCCACGGTCGCGGAAATCCGGCCGCCCTTTTTCAGGTACTCCAGGGTATCCACCATGGCGAGAATGCGCACCTTTTCCCGCTTACCCAACAGATTCAGGGCAATTTCCTCGGCGTTCATGCCCCGGTCAACCAGCTCCAGAGCGTACTGAGCCAGGACGCCGGTGCCGATGGTGGCGGATTTGCTGTCTACCACAAAGACCTTCCCCGGATACGCCTGGGCGGCGATGACGGCGCTCTGATAGGTACCGGAGAGCTTGGAAGCGATGGTGATGCAAACAACGCTGTCCCCGGCGTCGACGGCTTCGCCGAACACCTGCTCAAAGGCAAAGGGGGTGGGCTGGCTGGTGGTGGGCAGGGTGTCGCTCTCCACCAGCATTTCGTAAAACCGCTGGGCGTCAATGTCCACGCCGGAAACGTACTCTTTCTCTCCAAAGTGGATGGTAAGGGGAACAATCCCCACCTTCTTTTCCAGGCCGGGGGCCATGTCCACTGTGGAATCTACGATAATTCTTACGCTCATGTTGTTTCTCCTTCTTTCAGTCCGTTTTTGCATATGGTGTGCAGGTTACCGGCAATCAGAGCCAGCACCCGGTAGAAAACCTCGCGCTGGTCGTCCTCCAGACCGGCGCCAGCCTGCTCCACGGCCAGCTGAGCCCGGCGGCAGACGGCATCCGCGGCGGCTTTTCCCTGCTGTGTCAGGGTCAGCATCGCCCGATAGCGCACACCTCCCGGCATGTCCCGCTGAATCATCCCGGCGTGTTCCAGCTCGGAAAGGGTGCGGGAAACGGCGGCCTTGTCCTTTTCGCAGATTTCGCACAGCTGGGAGGCAGTGATACCGGCGGGGCAGCGGCTCATGGCCAGCAGGCACTGGGCGTGGGGGCCCTTCAGGCCGTATTTTGCCATCTCCACCCGCTCAATCTTCTGAATGTCGTGGTAAATGCAGGATACGGAAGTGGCGAACAATTCATATCTGCTTTGCAAACCGATTCCTCCTGGTAGTTGAGATGTCAACAAGTATACCACATGATTGTTGACATGTCAACAAAAAGAAGAGCAGCCTCCCAACCGCAATTCCGGAGACTGCCGATATTAAGCCGCTTGCTTTTCCTGTTTCCGGATCACGACGATAAACGCCGCAAGCTGAAACAGAAAAGTTACCAGCCAGGAAACGGTATAGGAGAAGAAGAGACACTGGGGCGTGTGGAACTTGGGAACCTGGAATATGGTAAAGATCCAGAAGATGCGAAGCCCGCATACGCCCAGAACGGAAATCACCATTGGGACGAAGGAAGCGCCCATACCCCGCAGAACGCCGGTGGTCACGTCCATCAGGCCGCACAGGAAGTAGGGCAGGCAGATGTAGCCCATCCGGATCATGCCGTAGGATATGGCCTCCGGAGAATCGGTGATGTAAATAGAGAGCAGTTTTGGGCCGAACAGATAGGCCGCAGAACCCAGGGTCAGCCCCACCACGGTGACACAGCCCAGGCAGATCCACAGGGTTCTGTAAACCCGGTGGAACTGCCGCGCACCGACATTCTGTCCGGTGAAATTCACCGCCGTCTGGTGGAAGGCGTTCAGGCAGACATAGACGAAGCCCTCAATGTTGGCGGAGGCGGCGCTGCCGGACATGAACACGTCGCCGAAGGAGTTTACAGACGACTGAATCAGTACGTTGGAGATGGAAAACAGGGAGCCTTGGATGCCGGCGGGCAGGCCGATGCGGAGGATTTTCACCAGCTGGGCCTTGTAAATACGCATTTTCCGAAGCTCCAGACGGCAGGCGTCCTTCCGGCGCATAAGGGCGATGATTACAAGGACGGCGGACAGGCCCTGGGAAAGGATGGTGGCCAGAGCCACGCCGGCTACATTCATGTGAAACTGGGTGACAAAGATCACGTTGAGAATCACGTTCAGCGTGCCCGCGAACAGCAGGAAAATCAGAGGGCTTTTGGTGTCCCCGGCGGCCCGGAGAATGGCGGCGCAGAAATTATACACCATGTTGAAGGTGATGCCCGCGAAAATAATCCGCATGTATACGGCGGACAGCGGCAATACGCTGTCAGGCGTTCCCATCCAGGCGAGGAAGGTTTCGGAGAAACAGATTCCGAACACCGTCAAAAATACGCCGCTGAGCAGCGCCGTGGGCAGGGCGGTATGCACGGTACAGTGGACAACCTGATCCTCCCGGCTGCCGAGACCGTGGGCCACGGTCACGCCCGCACCAACGGACAGGCCGATGAAGAAGTTGATCATCAGATTGGTAATAGCGCCGGTGGCGCCTACGGCTGCGACGGACACGCTGCCGCAGAACCGCCCGACCACCACCAGGTCTGCCGCGTTGAACAGCAGCTGCAATAAACTTGTCAGGACGATGGGGACAGTATACCGGATAATGTTCAGAAACAGCGGCCCTTCCAGCATGGTTTTGTTTTGCTGATTCAAAATTAGCACCCTCTTTTTTTGCTGGTGAAATATTCTTTGGCAGCTCCCATTGTGCAGTTGCCCATATTATCGGGTAACGATTCAGCAGCGGCAAAGAATTTTGCGAAATGATTGTTTGTCAAAATGACGGACCCACCGCGTAGGGGCGACCCTTGCGGTCGCCTGGCAGGGAATCGTAGGGTTGTTCGGCAGCGTTGGGCGAATTCGTGTGCAGGGAAGTCCTCGGCAAACGGACAAATCCGGTGCCTCCGGCAACGGGCGACCGCAAGGGTCGCCCCTACGCGAATTGTTGCGCTATACGATCATTTCTATGAGAAACTCGGGGTACGACTGAATCGACACATTTCAGACAGATTCCGGGGATGTCAGCTGTTGAAGGCGACGGGATCGAAGGTGATGACCGTGTGGTATGTCTTGCACTCCCGGGCGCACAGGGCCTCATCCAGCCTGCGCTGGATGTCCTGCTTCGGCAGCCTGATGTCTGCGGGAAGGGCAACGTCAAAGATCAGGTTGGTATGTCCGTCCCCGGGCACCATGCGGAAATCGTGGGTTTTCAGCCGGGAGTCCATGCCGGTAAGAATTTCGTCCACGAGATTGTGCAGCCGGGTCAGCTCCGGGTCGTCGGTGACCACGGGGTCGTAGTGAATGACCAGATGGATATTGTGGCTTTCCAGGCATTCCCGCTCCATGTCGTCGATGAGCTCGTGGCACTGGAGAGGGTCCTCGCTGCGGTCCATCTCCACATGAATGGAGGCAAAGCGCTGCCCGGGGCCGTAGTCATGTACCATCAGGTCGTGGTAGCCCAGAACCTTGGGTTGGGCGCTGATATAATCCACGATCAGCGCCTGCAGCTCCGGGGACGCAGCCTCGCCCAGCAGGGGGCTGATGGTCTCCTTCGCCAGATTGGCGCCGCTGTACAGGATGAACAGCGACACGGCAAGACCCATGAAGCCGTCGATGGCGACGCCGGAGACGGCCTCGATGACGGCGGCCAGGAGCACCGCAGAGGTGGTGATCACGTCGTTGCGGCTGTCGGTGGCGGTGGCCATCAGGGTTGTAGAGTTGATTTTCTTTCCCAGCCCCCGGTTGAACAGGCACATCCACAGCTTGACGGCGATGGACAGCACCAGCACCAGGGTCAGGGCGGCGGAGAATTCCACACTGGCCGGGGAGATGATTTTCTCCACGGAGGATTTGGCCAGTTCAAAGCCGATAATGACAATCATGGCGGACACCACCAGGCCGGACAGATACTCAAACCGGGCGTGGCCGTAGGGATGCTCCGCGTCGGCGGGCTGCTCCGCCAGCTTGAAGCCAACCAGGGTGACGATGGAGCTGGTGGCGTCGGACAGGTTGTTCATGGCGTCGGCGGTGATGGACACCGAGCCGGACAGGGTGCCGATAATGATCTTCCCCAGAAACAGCAGAAAATTACAGATAATCCCAACAATTCCGGACAAAGTGCCGAAGGCGGCGCGTACCTTGGGGTCGCCCACCTGGTCGGAATTTTTGACAAACAGACGCAGCAATAACCGTGTCATGCAATGACCTCCTTTTCATATCCGTTCATTGTAGCACAGATTTTGGAAAAAGGAAAGGAAAATTTCAAACCGGAAGGTTGAAAACCGCGCGATACGTTTCCATTGAAAAGGAAAACTCCCGGATACCGCCGAAGCGGTATCCGGGAGAGGGAAAACCAATGCTTAAGCGTTTGCCTTGGCCTTCTTGTAATCCTTGACGATGGTGGTCACGCCTTCCACGGCCAGAACCAGCGCCAGGACGATCAGCAGAACGCCCAGCACACCTGTGCCCAGGGGCCCCAGTCGGCGCCGCCGGCGAGGATGTTGCCGATCTGCGCCTTGGTGTTGATGAACAGGGAAGCGATGGTCACGCAGAGCATGAACGCCATGGGAATCAGGAACATCTTATTGTCCTTGCCGATGTTGCTCAGCCAGGTGGCAACCGCCAGCAGGCCCAGAGCGGCCAGCAGCTGGTTGGCGGAGCCGAACAGCGCCCAGATCTTGCCGTAGCCGTTCATGCCCAGCAGAATGCCCAGCACCACGGTGATGATGGTGGCAACGTAGGGGTTGGACAGAACCTTCTTGTAGCCGGTGACGTTGTCGGGAGTTTCACCCTTGGAGCCGTCCAGCCAGAACTCCTGGAACATGAACCGGGCCAGACGGGTGGCGGTGTCCAGGGAGGTCAGGCAGAAAGCGGAGTAGGTCAGAACCAGCAGGGTGTACAGAATCTCGTAGACGGAGCCGCGGCTGGGATCGATCATACCGGCGATGCCGCCGCCAAAGATGGCGGTTGCGCCCTTCAGAGCCATATCGGGGTTGGCCTTGTTCCAGCTGAAGGCGTAAGCGGTGGCAACCAGAGTCAGGATGGCCAGAACGCACTCCAGCAGCATACCGCCGTAGGCGATGGGCTTGGCGTCGGTTTCCTTATCCAGCTGCTTGGAGGTGGTGCCGGAGGACACGAGAGAATGGAAGCCGGAGATAGCGCCGCAGGCGATGGTGGTGAACAGAACGGGGAACACGGGGGTGGGGTTGCCCGGGGTGTTCAGGACAGGCAGGCTGTCCATGGAGGGATGGCCTACCACAACGGCAACGGCAGCCAGCGCCAGCATGGCGTACAGCAGGAAAGAGGACAAATAGTCTCTGGGCTGCAGCAGAATCCACACGGGAGCGACGGAGGCGACGAGAATGTACGCGCCCACAATCCACATCCAGGTGCTGGAGGACAGGTAGATGGGATGGAAGTTCATGCCGATGGCGATGATGGCGACGATTGCCAGTACGCCGATGCCGGAGGCTACGCCCATGGGGACGTTGCGGCGGTACACGCAGAAGCCGAACACAATCGCGATGATGATGAACAGCAGGGAAACCATAGCGACCCGGGCGTTGTTCAGGGAAGCGGCCTTATCCACAACGCCGTCCACGACGGTCGCGCCGAAGGTGCCGGCGACGATGGAGGCAAAGGCTGCCACGACCAGAATCAGGGTCAGGTAGGAGAAGATAATGAACAGGCGCTTGGCGCGCTTGGACATGTTGACGGAGATGATTTCGCCGATGGACTTGCCGCCGTGCCGCAGAGAGGCGAACAGGGCGCCAAAGTCATGGACGCCGCCGAAGAAAATACCGCCGATGAGAATCCACAGAGCGCAGGCGCCCCAGCCAAAGCCCATCGTAACGGCGGTGATGGGGCCGGTAATGGGGCCGGCGCCGGCGATGGAGGAGAAATGATGGCCCATCAGTACGGGGGCCTTCGCGGGGACGTAGTCAACGCCGTCCTCCATGGTATGAGCGGGGGTGGGTTCCTTGGCTTCGCCGACGCCCCACTTCTTGCACAGGTAACGACCGTAGAAGACGTAGCCGCAAAGCAGGATGGCGATGCTGAGGATGAGAAGTACGAGTCCGTTCATGAGGTTATTTTGCTCCCTTCTTTTTCTTTTCCTGGGGTGCGAAATTGCGCTCCAGATTTTTCCGTGCTTCCTTCCCGGCCGGATTGGACAGGAAGCTGTTGCTGCTGCATTCCATAGCTGCCAGGTGATACTCCATCCAGCCGTGGAGTGTCAGAAGGTAGTTCTTCCGGTAGCGGGTGTGCCTGACCAGTTGCTTCGCTTCCGGATCGATGGTGTTCGCCAGCACCACCAGCGTCACGTAAGAGCACATATGGGTCTTACTGGGCTTGACGTTGGACAGACCGAGCTGCTGTGACAGCGCAATCTGTTTGCGCAAAGTTGGAACATCCAAGTGGTCACAAAGAAAGAAATACACGTATTCATACTGCTCCACCGTGGACAAAACGTGCTGCTTGGAAATCAGGTAATTGTCGTCCCGGAGATAATAGGTTGCCGTGGCGGGAAACGTGTCATCGCCTGTTTCCTCACTGCGGGAAATGTCGTAGCAGTGGGAATAAGCGTCCAGCAGCTTGTTCAGTCTCTGTGTCAGTGTCAGTTCCATAGCGGTATCCTTTCCCTTGGGTGGCCGTCTGCGGATGGGTGTCAGAACGCCATGATTATACACAATGTTTGTGCTTCTGTGAAGTACAAATGTCGCTGAGCTGAACAATTCGTAGGAAATGACAGTTTTTTGGTCATACTCTGTTCACATTTGGGCATTTTGCGGGAAGGGAAGGCCAAAGCCGTTTGTCCCTGCTCATCCATGGCGGACGCAGGCGGAAAACGGCGAATATTGAACGCCCCCTCGGAAATGAGGGGGCGTTCTAAAGAGACTGTTATTTCAGGCTGTATTTCTGGGCGTAGGCCCTGTAGGCGTCGCCGAAATCCTCGTTCTCCATCCGGGCGGAGCGGAGGGCTTCATGGGTGTTCAGATCGTGGTTATGCAGATCGATAATGCAGCCGGCAATGTTGGAGCAGTGATCGCCCACCCGCTCCAGGGCGGTGAGCAGATCCGACCAGACAAAGCCGGACTCGATGCTGCAGCTGCCCTGCTGCAGCCGCAGGATGTGATGAATCCGCAGCTTTTCCTTCAGATCGTCAATGACCTGCTCCAGCGGCTCCACACGCCGGGCCATTTCCAGGTCATCGTTCCGGAACGCCCGGAAGGACAGGCTCACGATATCCTCTACGGCCTGAATCAGAACGGAAAGCTCATGCTTCGCGGCATCGGTGAGAACCAGGCTCTTGCTCCTGAATTCCTCGGCGGATTCCACCAGATTCAGGGCGTGGTCGCCGATGCGCTCAAAGTCGTTAAGGGCTTTCAGCAGCATAGCCGCCTCGCTGCTGTCGTCTTCACTGATCTGCAGGGTACTGAGCTTGACCAGATAGGTGCCCAGGATATCCTCGTAATGATCGGTTTTGCTCTCACCCTCCCGAACTGCCTGGGCAAGCTCCGGGGTGTAGTTCAGCAGGGAGGCCGCGCCGCTGCGCAGGGTGGCCTCCGCGGTGTCGGCCATTTCACCGGTAAGTCTGCGGCAGCGCTCCAGGGCGATGGAGGGGGTGGTGAGCAGACGCTCGTCCAGCTCGCTGACGGTTTCCGGACTCTTGGCGTCGGGGACGATTTTACACACCAGCTTCTCAAGAAGACTGCCGGAGGGCAGCATCAGGGCGGTGCAGATGACGTTGAAGACGGTGTGGCAGACGGCGATCCCCAGGTGGGTGGCGCTTTCCCCCAGGATGGCAGGGGAGAACAGGCTGCTGACCAGCATAAACAGAACCAGGCACACGGCGGTGCCGATGATGTTGAACATCAGGTGGACAACAGCGGCGCGCTTCGCGTTCTTGGTGGTGCCCACGGAGGACAGCATGGCGGTGACGCAGGTGCCGATGTTCTGACCCATAATAATGGGAATGGCTGCGGCATAGCTCACGGAGCCGGTGGAGGACAGCGCCTGCAAAATGCCCACGGAGGCCGAAGAGGACTGGATAATCGCCGTCAGAACCGCGCCGGCGATGACGCCCAGCACGGGATTGGTGAACAGCAGGAACAGCTGCTGGAACTCGGGAACGCTTTTGAGGCCGCTGACCGCGCCGGACATGGTTTCCATGCCGAACATCAGCGTGGCAAAGCCCAGCAGGATCATGCCGGTGTCCTTCTTTTTGCTGTCCTTGAGGAACATATAATAGACAATGCCCACCAGCGCCAGAACGGGGGTGAAGGAGCTGGGCTTCAGGAGGCGGACGAACACGTTGCCGCTTTCAATGCCGCTGAGGCTCAGAATCCAGGCGGTGACGGTGGTGCCCACGTTGGCACCCATGATGACGTTGATGGCCTGCCCCAGGGTCAGAAGCCCGGAGTTGACAAAGCCTACCACCATGACAGTGGTGGCGGAGGAGGACTGAATCACGGCGGTGACGGCGAGGCCCGTGAGGAAGCCCACAATGCGGTTGGTGGTGAGCTTGCTGAGCAAGGTGCGCAGGGACGCGCCGGCCCGCCGTTCCAGCGCGTCACCCATGATGTTCATGCCGAACAGGAACAGGCACAGGCCGCCCACCAGGGTGAGGATATTAAATATGTCCATAAAATTCAACCTTTCCCATGTTTTCTTCAATTTTATCAGGAAAAGGTCAAATCCATTACCGGCGGAATGTAAAATCTGCGTAAAGGAAGGGCGAAGCCGCAGCGGAGGACCCGTTATCCGGAACGGTTCAGGCCAGAAGAAGACCCAGCAGCCTGTCGTCGGTGAAGGCGGGGTGGGAATAGGCCGCGTCGAGGATGGCGTCCACATTGTCGGCGTCGTTTTCGATTTCCTTGGAAAACAGCTGCGCCGTGGAGACAATATCGCCGCCCAGCGTTTTGATGAGCAGACAGGAGACTGTGATGAATTTCACCCGGCAGTACAGGTCGTAATCGGAGACGGCCTGCAGCCAGTAGCGCCGGATCAGATACCGCGCCAGCGCCCGGTGGCCGTCCGCCCAGCGTGCCGGCCTGGGACTGCGGAGCATGGCTTCCCACCGGGGCGTCAGCAGCTCAAGCTGTAGGAAAAAGTCCAAAAGCGCAGATGGGGTTCCGGGCCGTGCCAGCTCCCGGGCTTCTGACAGCGCCGCGGCGGTGTCAAAGGGCACCGTTTCTCCGCCGTCCAGCTCCGACTGGGCCTGGCAGCCGTAGAGCAGCACCAGAGCCAGGGCCTCTCCTACGGGGATGGCTCTCTCTGATATAATGGTAAGCGCAGTTTCCCGGGAGGCTTTCAGCAACCCCATAGTTTCCCGGTCATAGGCAGGTACTCCGCTGCCCGGACGCTGCCTGGCAATCAGGGGGCCATACGGGGCGCTGAGAATCCACTTCGCCGCCTCCGGGCAGCTCAGCTCCAGACCCAACTCAACAAAGTCGCCGTAGTCGTGGGTCAGCCGGGGGAAGTCCCGGCAGGTTCTGCACAGGGCGGATTCTCCCAGCTCCGATTGAATCCGGCACAGGCCGTCCTCGCGCCACATGGGGCAGCGCCCGTCGACGAGGGTCATGACGGTATCGCCATCCTCTGTGCGCAGAACCTCCCGGAGCCGGTCCCCCAGCGCGCCGGGAAGGGACCGGTAGTACGCGGCGGCATCAGCGTCCACCTGAACCTCCCATTGCTGGCAGCAGCTGTCCGGGCAAAGTCCGGCGGCACAGCGGAAACGGTCATAGTAGTCCGGCTTATAAATCCACATAAATTGCCTCCATATTCCAGGAAAAGAGCGCATACACACGGTATGCGCTCCGGAAAATCAGAAATTGGGACGGATGGTGTTCATCAGGGACGACGCGTCCTGCAGCGCCTGCTTGCTGGCGCTGACGGCCATCTGCAGCTGGGTCAGCTGGGACATAGCGTCGTCGGCCTTGGCGGTGATTTCGGCGGTGGTGGCGTCCACTCTGGCAATGGCCTCGCTCAGCACGGCGCTGGCCTGATGGTACACAAGCTCCGCCCGCTCCCGGGCGTTCCGCTCGATGCGATCGGCCCAGCGGTAGGCGTCCAGAGCGTCGGAACTGTCGGCGGGAGCGGCAGCTTCCTCCGCTTCCGGCGCAGGAGACTGCAGCTTCTCCAGCTGTGCGCGAAGGGCATCCCGCTCCTCCGTGACGGCGGCGAGCCGGGTGTCCGCTTCCGGATCCCTGAGAGGGAGCGCCTGCAGGTGCGACAGCTGCTGACGCAGCTGCTCCGCCTCAGCGTTGAGTTCGTTTACCTGCTCCTGGTGCTTTGCGTTGATGTATTCCAAATACCGAACCACGTCCTCCCGGTTGAAGCCGTTGAACGCGGAGCGGAAATTCTGAGGTGCAGCCATAAAAATCCTCCCTTTATGTGTGGAAATAAAGCAATTTTTGAAATTATACCATAGATACACCGGAAAAACAACCGCTTTCAACCCTGTCGGACAGGAAAACCGCAAAAATTTTTTTGCTGTCCCTCTTTACAAAGGGGGAAAAGACTGCTATAATACATAGGCTGTCAGATGCGCCAGTGGCTCAATGGATAGAGCATCGGATTCCGGTTCCGAGGGTTGGGGGTTCGAGTCCCTTCTGGCGTACCATAACGAGTGTTCTTATAGGATTTGATATCCTGTGAGAACACTCGTTGTTTTATTGCTCATTTTGGGCCGGTTCGTAGGTGACATATACACCTCTGCGGGTATTGACCGTCACATCCGGGACAGGCAGGGAATCGGTATCCGGGATGAACAGGGCACCGATGCAGTTGTAGTGGATGGTCAGTTTCTGAATCCATTCCCAGTCGATCTTCTCGGCCTGATAGACCTCAATGTGATCGATCAGCTCATTCACCATCCTGGGTGTCAGCTTCTTCGCCCGTGTGTATTTTCGCACAGTGGAAAGAAACATATCCGTGGAAACCGCTTCGCTGCTGAGCTTGTCCAGCTCTTTGCGGAGCCCGGTGACAGGCTTTTGGGCAGAGAAAACGTCGTCGATGCAAGCAACTCACTCACACCGACGGCTATTTGAAACCTCAGGACATTCTGTGAAATTGGCAAATGGGGTATTTGTAATCAGCGTCAACTGTGGATCGCTGTGAATGTGGAAAATACTCATATTTTACTTGACAAACAATTTAGAATGATTATAATATAATTAAAATAATTCTAAAAACGAATGGGAGGGATGCTTCCATGACAAAATACGAAAGAGCAATTTATAATATCGTACGAATGTCCCGTGAGCATCTGACTGTTCGCCAGATTTTTGAAAGGCTGAAAATGGACCATCCGAAGGTGGTCCTGGCGACCGTGTATAACAACCTCAATAAAATGTGGGAATCCGGTCTGATCCGGAAGGTTTCCGTGGAAGGAATGCCGGACCGGTACGATATTCTCCAGAAGCACGATCACCTGGTTTGTAAGCGCTGTGGAAAGATACTGGATGTTTCCTTTGAGGACTTGACCGCGCCTCTGCGCAGCCAGCTCGGGCAGGACTTTTTGTTCTACGATCTGAAGGTGTACTACCTGTGCCCGGAATGCGGGGAGAAGGAAAAAACATCGGAGGAAGCACCCGGTCAATCAATATGAAATAGGAGGAAAATTGTATGTTAACAGGAAAAACGGCAGTTGTAACCGGCGGAACCAGAGGAATCGGCTTCGCCATTGCGAAGAAGTTTCTGGAAAACGGCGCCAATGTAGCCATTGCCGGGTCCCGGCAGGAGTCTGTGGATAAAGCCCTGGCGAAGCTGCCGGAGTACGCGGGTCGGGTTATGGGCATCTGGCCGGACATTTGCTCTCCTGAGGAGGTAGCGGCAGCCTTTGCTTCCGTTAAGGAGAAGTTTGGCAGCCTGGATATCCTGGCCAACAATGCGGGCATTTCTTCCAGAACCAGCCTGTATGACTACACTATTGAGGAATTCTCCAAGATCATGGATCTGAATGTGAAGGCTGTGTTTGTCTGCACCCAGGCCGCGGCCAGGATCATGAAGGCGCAGGGCGGCGGCGTCATCGTCAATACCAGTTCCATGGTCGGTGAGTACGGCCAGCCCTCTGGCTGCGGCTATCCCGCCTCCAAGTACGCGGTGAACGGCCTTACCCGGTCTCTTGCCAGAGAACTGGCCAAGGACAACATCCGTGTCAACGCCGTGGCTCCCGGTGTCACCAGAACCGACATGGTGGCGGCTCTGCCCCAGGAGCTAGTGGACCGGATTTCCGCCGGAATTCCCCTTGGCCGGGTAGGCGAGCCTCTGGACATCGCCAACGCGTACCTGTATCTGTCCAGTGATCTGGCAAGCTATGTGACCGGCGTTACCCTCCGGGTAGACGGTGCGGCCATGACCTGATAAGGGGGCGCAGAATATGGACAAGAAAGCAATGTACAACCTGAGCTACGGCCTGTTTGTGCTGACCGCCCGCCAGGGAGATAAGGACAACGGCTGTATCATCAACACCGCGGGGCAGGTGACCTCTACCCCCAACCGGATTAGCATCACGGTGAATAAGGATAACTTTACCCATGATATGATCCGGGAGACCGGCAGATTCAACATTTCCATTCTGAGCGAAAAAGCGGATTTTTCCCTGTTCCGGCACTTTGGCTTCCAGTCCGGCAGGACGGTTGACAAATTCGTGGACTATTCCGCCTGTGAACGCAGCGCCAACGGCCTGTATTATATCACGGAGGGAACCAACTCCTATATCAGTGCCAGGGTGGAGCAGACCATTGACTTGGGAACCCACACCATGTTTATCGCCGCCGTGGAGGATATGGAGGTCCTCTCCCCGGAGCCTTCCGCGACCTACGCCTATTATCAGTCCTCCATCAAGCCGAAGCCTGAGAAGAAGGCCGGAAAGACGGTCTGGCGCTGCACCGTGTGCGGCTATGTCTATGAAGGCGAGGAGCTGCCGGCGGACTTTGTCTGTCCGCTGTGCAAGCACCCGGCTTCGGATTTCGAAAAGGTCAGCGGCTGACCCGGTTCTGCAAAAAATCTGCCTCCTGGAATTTCCGGGAGGCGAATTTTTTGTTACAGCATAGCCAGAATGGCACTCTTGGGTCTGGCGCCTACGGCCTGGGCGACCACTTGGCCGTCCTGCATCACCACCAAGGTGGGGATGCTTATGATCCGGAACTGACTGGCCAGCTCCGGCTCCTTGCCCACAATGGGGCTGAGCAAGCAGTCTCACAGCCAGCGGCTGATCGATACTTTCGTCAATCGTATTTATCTCTACGATGACAAGCTGATCATCACCTTCAACCACAAGGATGGCGCCCAAACCATCACGCTGGGTGACATAGAAACCGCTCTTGCTGAACAGGAAAACGGTTCGGATTTGGTTGGCTCCGCTGTACCAAAAAATGGGAAACACCGCATGATGTTTCCTATTTTTTGATACTCCAGGTGGGACTCGAAAGGGCGGCCTTGCCGAAGGCAAGGTAACAAAGTGTCCACCGGACACTTTGTTGGCCCGTAGGAGCACGCCCCATGCTTTATGGACGGGATTTCAAGGACGGCCTGAGCGAAGACGTGAACAATCCTTCCCTGCAGCCCCAATTCCTGTTTTGGGTGTTGACAAAACGGCCTTTTTCGGGGTATAATAACCCAACATAACGAGAAAAGCTGAGAAGAGAAGAGTACGCTTTCTTTCCCGTTCAGAGAGCCCCGGAAGGTGCGAGGGGGTACGGCGAGGGGGGCGGAACATGGCCTCGGAGCTGAACCGTCGATATTCAGGCGGTTCCGGGTACGCCCGTTACCGCGCCACGAGGCAGCGTCTGCTGCGAAACAAGGTGGTACCGCGTCAATTCTGTCGCCCTTGGGTTGCCCAGGGGCGATTTTTCATTTAGGAGGATCTGTCATGTGCGAAAAATGCAAGGGTAATTACTATATTACCACCCCCATCTATTATCCTTCCGCCAAGCTCCACATCGGCCACGCCTACTGCACCGTGGCGACCGACACCATGGCCCGGTTCAAGCGGCTGCAGGGCTATAACGTCATGTTCCTGACCGGCACCGACGAACACGGCCAGAAAATCGAGGACAAGGCCAAGGCCGCCGGCGTCACCCCCCAGCAGTTCGTGGACAACATTGTCACCGGCGAGCGGGGCGTGCTGGATCTGTGGAAGCTGATGAACATCTCCTTCGACCGGTTCATCCGCACCACCGACGACTACCACGTCGCCGCCATCCAGAAGATTTTCAAGAGGATGTACGACAACGGCGACATCTACAAGGGCGTTTACAAGGGCAAATACTGCAAGCCCTGCGAGTCCTTCTGGACGGAGAGCCAGCTGGTTGACGGCAAGTGCCCCGACTGCGGCGGCGAGGTGCAGGACGCCGAGGAAGAGGCTTACTTCTTCCGCCTGAGCAAGTACGCCGACCGGGTGCAGGATCTGCTGGAGAACACCGACTTCCTGGAGCCCCGCAGCCGGGTCAATGAGATGGTCAACAACTTCATTAAGCCGGGGCTGGAGGATCTGTGCGTCTCCCGCACCAGCTTCACCTGGGGCGTGCCGGTGGACTTTGACCCGGGCCATGTGGTATACGTCTGGATTGATGCGCTGTTCAACTACATGACGGCCTTGGGCTTCGAGAATGACAAGTATGACGATCTGGCAGACTTCTGGCCCGCGGATGTCCACTTCGTGGGCAAGGAAATCGTCCGCTTCCACTCCATCATCTGGCCCGCCATGCTCATGAGCCTGAATCTGCCCCTGCCCAAGAAGGTCTATGGCCACGGCTGGCTCCTGCTGGACGGCGGCAAGATGAGCAAATCCAAGGGCAACGTTGTTGACCCCTATGTCCTGGCGGAGCGGTTCGGCGTGGACGCCCTGCGGTTCTTCCTGCTGCGCTCCTTCCCCTTCGGCTCCGACGGCAATTTCTCCAACGAGTCGCTAATCAACACCATCAATGTTGACCTGGCCAACGACCTGGGCAACCTGGTCTCCCGCACCGTCGCAATGGCCCAGAAGTATTTTGGGGAGCGCCTGCCGGAAACGCAGACTGCTGACGACGAAAAGGACGCTGAGCTGCTTGCCTTGGTTTCCTCCCTGCGGGACAAATATGAGGAGCAGATGGAGAAGTTCGCTTTCCAGAATGCCCTGGCAGAGGTTTTCAAGGTCATCTCCCGTGCCAACAAGTATATTGATGAAAACGCCCCCTGGGTGCTGGCAAAGAGCCAGGAGCTTAAGCCCCGTCTGGCTCGGGTTCTCTACAACCTGCTGGAAACCATCCGCGTCTGCGGCGGCTTGCTGACACCCTTCATGCCTGACACCGCTGCCGAGATCGCCCGCCGTCTGGGCGGCGCCCGGATGGACTGGGACAGCCTGAACGGGTTCGGCGTCCTTCCCGCCGACGCGGCAACCGTGGCCGGATCTGCCCTGTTCCCCAGAATCGACGTGGAGAAGGAACTGGCGGCTCTGGAGGAACTGAACAAGCCCGCCGTCCCGGCGCTGGAAATCGAGCCGTATTCCGAGGAAAAGGTGGATTTCGACACCTTCTGCAAGTCCGATCTCCGGGCGGTGAAGGTCAAGGACTGCAAGAGTGTGAAGAAGAGCGATAAGCTCCTGTGCTTCACCCTGGACGACGGCACCGGCACCGACCGGCAGATCCTCTCCGGCATTGCCAAATACTACAAGCCCGAGGAACTGGTGGGCAAGACCCTGGTCGCCATCACCAATCTGCCCCCCCGGAAGATGATGGGCAAGGAGAGCAACGGTATGCTCCTGTCCGCCGTCCACACGGAGAAGGGCGAGGAGAAGCTGAACCTGGTCATGGTCAGCGACGCCATCCCCGCCGGCGCGAAGCTGTGCTGAACCGCCGATAACCAACAAATCAACGCCCTGACTTCCTTTGAAGTCAGGGCGTTTTGTCATGCTCTCTGCTCGCAGTAGACGCACCGGTGGATATCCGCCGCCCTGTCGGTGCAGCGGAACAGCTGGGGCAGCTCCTGCTCGGTCTGGGTGATGCACTTGGGGTTGTGGCAGACCCGGTTGTATTCCAGACCAGTGGTGTCGATGGCCTCTTTTTCCGGACGCGCCTGAGCATCCTCCAGCAGCTTCAGTATCAGGGCCATGCGCATATACTTGCCGTTCAGCGCCTGACGGAAATAGGCGGCTCTGGGGTCGTCGTCTACCTTGACGCTGATCTCGTTCACCCGGGGCAGGGGATGCAGGACGCACATTTTCTCCTTTGCCAGCTTCATCTTTTCCGGGTTCAGAACATAGGTATCCTTCAGCCGCTCGTACTCCCAGGGATCGTCGAAGCGCTCCCGCTGGATGCGGGTCATGTACAGCACGTCCAGGGCGGGCATGGCTTCCTCCAGAGAGGTCGTTTCCGTGTAGGGAATGCCCTGGTTTTCAAACACATTGTACCGGATAAACCCGGGAATCCGCAGCTCTGCCGGGGAAATCAGAACAAATTTGATGCCTTCGTAGCGGCTCATGGCCTCGATGAGGGAGTGCACCGTCCGGCCATATTTCAAATCGCCGCACAGACCGATGGTCAAATTGTTCAGCCGCCCCATTTCCCGGGAAATGGTCAGAAGATCGGCCAGGGTCTGGGTGGGGTGGTTGTGGCCGCCGTCTCCGGCGTTGATGACGGGGATGGTGGCCGCCTGGGAGGCCACATAGGGCGCGCCCTCCCTGGGGTGGCGCATGGCGATGATGTCGGCGTAGCAGCTGACGATTTTCGCGGTGTCCGCCACGCTTTCGCCCTTGGAGGCGGAGGAGGAGCTGGCTTCGCTGAAGCCGATGACGCTGCCCCCCAGCTCCAGCATGGCGGCCTCAAAGCTGAGGCGGGTGCGGGTGGAGGGCTCAAAGAACAGAGTCGCCAGCTTTTTGTGGGCGCATTTGTCCCAGTAGGCCTCCGGATGGTCGATGATGTCCCGGGCGGTGGCGATGAGCCCGTCCAGCTCTTCCACGCTCAGGTCCAGAATGCTGATGACGCTTCTCATGCCTTGCCTCCGTTCACGGCCAGATAGTTTCTGATCCGGGCGACGTGCTCGGCATTGGCGGGATTCTCTTCCAGGTACTCGATGATGTCGTATACATCCACCACGGAGTAGACCGGGAAGCCGAATTCCTCCTCAACCTCCTGCATGGCCAGCTTTTCGCCCTTGCCCCGCTCCTTGCGGTCCACCATGATGAAGGTGGCGGCCACCTTCACGCCCTCCAAATGGCTTAAGATCGCCATGCTCTCCCGGATAGCGGTGCCGGCGGTGATGACATCCTCCACGATGACCACTTCCTCACCCGGCTGGGGCACATAGCCCACGAACACGCCGCCCTCGCCGTGATCCTTGGCCTCCTTGCGGTTGAAGAAGAAGGGAACGTTCAGGCCGTCCCGGCTCAGGGCCACGGCGGCGGACACGGCGATGGAGATGCCCTTGTAGGCAGGGCCGTAGAGGACGGCCTTTTTGTCGCCCAGCTTTTCACGGTAGGCCCGGGCGTAGAATTCGCCCAGGGTTGCGATTTCGTCGCCGGTTTTGATCATGCCGGCATTGATGAAATAGGGGATTTTCCGGCCGGATTTGGCGGTGAAGTCGCCGAATTTCAAAACCCCGGCCTTTTCCAGAAACTGAATAAACTCGCGCTTATAGCTTTCCATGATGCAGTCTCCTTTATGCAAATGTATCGTAGGGGGCGGCATCCCTGACGCCCCTCACATGGGAAGAGATTCAGTCGCAGAATTCCGCCACGCACCGCTCATAGGCGGCAACGGGGTCAGCGGCGGCGGTGATGGGACGGCCCACCACAATGTAGTCCGAGCCGATGGCCTTGGCGGCGGCCGGGGTCATCACCCGCTTCTGATCGCCCACGTCCCCGTCGGCAAAGCGGACGCCGGGGGTGACGGTGAGGAAATTCTGACCGCAGCGCTCGTGCACCTTTCCCGCCTCCAGGGGGGAGCAGACCACGCCGTCCAGCCCGGCGTTCTTCGCAGTTTCGGCGTAGTGCATCACCACCCGGTCGATGGGCTCATGGATGAGCAGATCGCGTTCCATGGCCTGCTGATCGGTGGAGGTCAGCTGGGTGACGGCAATCAACAGGGGGCGGGTGCCGTCGGGACGGGTCAGGCCCTCCAGAGCGGCCTTCATCATGGCGGTGGTGCCGGCGGCGTGGAGGTTGGTGATGTCCACGTCCAGATTCCGCAGCACGGACATGGCTTTCTTCACGGTGTTGGGAATGTCGTGGAGCTTTAAGTCGAGGAAAATCTTGTGTCCCCGGGCCTTGATTTCCCGGACAATAGCGGGGCCTTCCGCGTAGTACAGCTCCATGCCGATTTTCACGAAGGGCTTCCGGCCGGTGAACTTGTCCAGGAATGCGAAGGTCGCCTCAGCGGAAGAAAAATCGCAGGCAACAATGACGTCCTTACCCATTAGTGTGCGCCTCCTATGATGTCTTTCAGATTTTGAATTTTGTATTTTTCCATGACGCCGGGCAGGTCCCGGATGATGTCCCGGCAGGCGTAGGGATTGACCAGATTGGCGGCGCCTACCTCCACAGCGGAAGCGCCTGCCAGCAGCATTTCCACCACGTCCTCCGCGCTGGAAACGCCGCCCATGCCAACAACGGGGATGCTCACGGCGGAGGCCACCTGATAGACCATCCGCAGCGCCACCGGGAACACGGCGGGGCCGGAGAAGCCGCCCATTTTGTTGGCGATTACCGGCTTTCGGGTGCGCAGGTCGATGCGCATGCCAAGCAGGGTGTTAATCAGGCTGATGCCGTCGGCGCCCGCATCCTCGCAGGCCCGGGCGATGGACACGATATCCGTAACGTTGGGAGAAAGCTTGATAATGACGGGCTTGGTGGTGACCTTTTTAACCGCGGCCGTCACCTCCGCCGCAGCTTCCGGGCAGGTGCCGAAGCTCATGCCGCCGCCGTGGACGTTGGGGCAGCTGACGTTGACCTCCAGCCAGCCCACCTGATCCTCTTTGTCCAGTTTTTCGCAGGTGTAGGCGTAGTCCGCCACGGAAAAGCCGGAGACGTTGGCCATGACCGGCTTGTGAAAGCATTTTTTCAGCTTGGGCAGTTCCTCCGCAATGACCTTGTCCACGCCGGGGTTCTGCAGTCCCACGGCGTTGATCATGCCGGCGGTGCACTCGGCAATGCGGGGGGTGGGGTTGCCGAAGCGGGGCTCTTTTGTGGTGCCCTTAAAGCTGAAGGTGCCGAGGATGTTAATGTCGTACAGCTCGGCGAACTCGTAGCCGTAGCCGAAGGTGCCGGAGGCGGGGATGATGGGGTTATCCAGCTCGATGCCGCAGAGATTGACGCTCAGCGATCCCATAAAATCTCCTCCTTTTTCATAACGGGGCCGTCCTTGCAGATGCGCTTGCAGCCGGTGAGGGTCTTGCAGGAGCAGCCCATGCAGGCGCCGAAGCCGCAGCCCATCCGCTCTTCAAAGCTCATCTGCCCGGAGGTGACGGTTGCCTTGTAGATGGCCTTCAGCATGGGTTCGGGGCCGCAGGTGTAGAAGTAGGAATAGTCCAGATCGGTAAGGGGGGTGGTGGCAAAGCCCTTGACACCGCAGCTGCCGTCGGCGGTGGCGACGATGACCCGGCAGCCCAGCGCCCGGAATTCTTCTTCGTAGAAAACCTCGTTTCCGGTGTTGAAGCCCAGAATCACCGTCACATCCTTGCCCATGGCGGTGAGCCTTTTCGCCAGATGGTACAGCGGCGGCACGCCCACGCCGCCCCCCAGCAGCACGGGCTTATCCCCGGCGGGAGTCAGATCGTAGCCGTTGCCAAGGCCGGTGAGGATGTCCAGCTCTTCCCCCGGAACCATCCGGGACATCATTTCCGTACCCTTGCCCACCACCTTATAAACGAGGGTGAGGCTGGTTTTGTCGTAGTCGCAGACAGAAATGGGGCGGCGGAGAAACTTCCCGGCGAGCTGTATACTGACAAACTGCCCCGGGGCGGTGATGGCGGAGGTGTCACCGGACAGCACCATTTTATAAACGCAGTCCGTCAGAGGGACGTTGGTGAGAATGCGGAAAATACTCTGTTTCATGATTTCTCCTTAGCAGTCATTGGGCGGCGGCAGGTACGGTGATACCCCCTGCCCACCCATTGGCGTTGGTTTCCGGACGGCGTTCGCAACGCATTGCCGGCGGGCACTGCCCGCTTAAGCGTCTACCGTAGAAATGGTCAGCGTGGTCTCTTCCAGCACGTCCAGCAGGACGCGGATGGTGTCCAGGGCGGTGAAGAGGGTCACATTGTGCTCCGTGGCAATCTGACGGATGCGGATGCCGTCCCGCTCGCTGGAGCCGGGGGTGCGGGTGTTGATGACGTAGGCAATGTGTCCCTGACGCAGGGCGTTGGGGATTTCGTCGCTGCCGTCGCTGATTTTCCCCAGAATGTGGGTGCGGATGCCGTTCTCCCGGAGAAACAGCGCCGTGCCGGCGGTGGCCTCGATGTTGAAGCCCAGACGATAGAACCGGCGGATCAGAGGAAGCGCTTCCTGCTTATCCTTGTCGGCGACGGTGACGAACACGGTGCCGTAGTTCTGCAGCTTCATGCCGGAGGCCTGGAGGGCTTTATACAGGGCGCGGGTCATGGTGCGGTCGTAGCCGATGGCTTCGCCGGTGGACTTCATTTCCGGCGTCAGGTAGGCATCCAGACCCCGGATCTTGTTGAAGGAGAACACGGGCGCTTTGACGTACCAGCGTTCCTTTTCCTTGGGGTAAATGTCGAAGAAGCCCTGTTCCTTCAGACTCAGGCCCAAAATCACGTCGGTGGCGATGTCCGCCAGGCTATAGCCCGTGGACTTGCTCAGGAAGGGCACCGTGCGGGAGGAACGGGGATTGACCTCGATAACGAACACGTTGTCATTCTTGTCCACGATGAACTGGACGTTGAACAGACCCACAATGCCGATGCCCAGGCCCAGCTTTTTGGCATACTGAAGAATGATTCCTTTGACCTTGTCGGAGATGGAGAAGGAGGGATACACGGAGATGGAGTCGCCGGAGTGGACGCCGGTGCGTTCCACCAGCTCCATAATGCCGGGGACGAACACGTCCCGGCCGTCGCAGATGGCGTCGATTTCCACTTCCCGGCCCTCGATATACTTGTCCACCAGAATGGGCTTGTCGTCGCTGATTTCCACGGCGGATTTCAGGTACTGCCGCAGCTGCTTCTCGTTGGAGACAATCTCCATAGCCCGGCCGCCCAGCACGAAGCTGGGGCGCACCAGAACGGGGTAGCCGATTTCCCTAGCGGCGGCGATGCCGTCCTCGATGTTGGTGACAGCCTTGCCCTTGGGCTGGGGAATGTTCAGGGACAGCAGGAGCTTTTCAAAGGAATCCCGGTTTTCCGCCCGGTCGATGGCTTCACAGCCGGTGCCGATGATCTTCACGCCCCGGTCGGCAAGGGGCTGGGCCAGATTGATGGCGGTCTGACCGCCCAGGGTAGCAATCACGCCGTCGGGCTTCTCGAAGTCGATGATGTTCATCACGTCTTCGGGGGTCAGCGGCTCAAAGTACAGCTTGTCGGCGGTGGTGTAGTCGGTGGATACGGTTTCCGGGTTGTTGTTGATGATGATGGCCTCGTAGCCCGCCTTTTTGATGGTCATGACGGCGTGGACGGTGGAGTAGTCGAATTCCACGCCCTGGCCGATGCGGATGGGGCCGGCGCCCAGCACCACGATTTTCTTTTTGTTTGTCAGGCGGGAGGCATTTTCCCCGGTATAGGAGGAGTAGAAGTAGGGGATATAGGCCCCGGTGTGGCAGGTGTCCACCATGCGGAAGACGGGGGACAGCTTGTGCTCCCGGCGGAAGTAGGAAACCTCCTGCTCCGTGCACTTCCACAGGCGGGCGACGTACTTGTCGCTGAAGCCCATTTTCTTGGCATCCAGCAGGGTTTCCGCGTCCCGGACATGGCGCTTCAGGGTTTCCTCCATGTCCACAATGCGCTTGATGGCGTTCAGGAAGTACACGTCAATGTCGGTCAGCTCGTGGATTTTTTCCACGGTGACGCCCCGGTAAACAATCTCCGCAATGGCGAAAATGTTGTCGGAACGGAACTTGCTGATGTATTCCAGCAGCTCCTGGGTGGTCATATCGTCAAATTTGTGGTGGTAGATGTGGTTCGCGCCCACCTCCAGAGAGCGGATGCCCTTGAGCAGGGATTCCTCCAGATTGGCGCCGATGCCCATAACCTCGCCGGTGGCCATCATCTGGGTGCCCAGAATGTTGACGGCGGAGGTGAACTTGTCGAAGGGGAACCGGGGCAGCTTGGTGATAACGTAGTCCAGCTGTGGCTCAAAGGAAGCGTTGGTGTTGGCAATCCGGATGTCCTCCAGAGCCATGCCCACGGCAATCTTGGCGGTGACCCGGGCGATGGGGTAGCCGGAGGCCTTGGAGGCCAGGGCGGAGGAACGGGACACCCGGGGGTTGACCTCGATTAGGTAGTATTTGGAGGAATTGGGGTCCAGGGCGAACTGGACGTTGCAGCCGCCCTCCACCTTCAGCGCCCGGATGATCTTGATGGCGGAGTCGTTGAGCATCTTCTGGTCGTGGTCGCTGAGGGTCATAATGGGAGCCACCACCATGCTGTCGCCGGTGTGGACGCCCACGGGGTCGATGTTCTCCATGCCGCAGATGGTGATGGCATGGTCGTTGGAGTCCCGCATGACCTCAAACTCGATTTCCTTGTAGCCCTTGACGGACTTCTCAATCAGAACCTGATGGACAGGGGAGAGGCTGAAGGCGTTGAGGCCGATTTCTTCCAGCTCCGCCTCGTTGTAGGCAAAGCCGCCGCCGGTGCCGCCCAGGGTAAAAGCGGGGCGCAGCACCACGGGATAGCCGATGCGCTTGGCTGCAGCCTTGGCCTCCTCCAGAGAGTAGGAGATTTCGGAGGGAATCACCGGTTCGCCGATGGACTGGCACAGCTCCTTAAAGAGCTCCCGGTCCTCCGCCTGCTCAATGGAGCGGCTGGAGGTGCCCAGCAGCTTGACCCGGCACTCCTTCAGAACGCCCTTCTTTTCCAGCTGCATGGCGAGGTTCAGTCCCGTCTGACCGCCGATGCCGGGGATGATGGCATCGGGACGCTCGTAGCGGATGATCTTTGCCACATATTCCAGGGTCAGCGGCTCCATGTAGACCTTGTCGGCGATCATGGTATCGGTCATGATGGTGGCGGGGTTACTGTTGCACAGCACAACCTCGTAGCCCTCTTCCTTCAGAGCCAGACAGGCCTGGGTGCCGGCGTAGTCGAACTCCGCGGCCTGCCCGATGACGATGGGGCCGGAGCCAATGATCAGAATTTTTTTGATGTCGGTTCTCTTAGGCATTTTTCGATATCCTCCAAATAATATTGTCTAATGATATTACGGAAACGGTTCCCATAGGGGTGCCCCCGCGCGGGCGCTGCTTGTTACTGCTTCCCGGTGTCTTCCCGATACACAACCTTACCGCCGCAGACCGTTGCCATGCACTTGCCGTTTACGTTCCAGCCGGCAAAGGGGGTGGCGCGGCCTTTGGACAGAAACTGCGCCGGGTCGATGGTATATTCGGCGTTTAAGTCCCACACGCTGTAGTCTTCCCCAAGGGGCAGGCCGAACCGCTTCCGGGGATTGACGCAAAGCAACTCCACCAGCCGGTCCAGGGTCACAATTCCGGGCTTTACCAGATAGGTGTACAAAACGGGGAAGGCCGTCTCCAGCCCCACAATGCCGAAAGCGCTTTTTTCCAGCCCCCGGGACTTTTCCCCGGCAGAGTGGGGGGCGTGGTCGGTGGCAATCATGTCGATGGTGCCGTCCAGGATGCCCTGCACCAGCGCCTCCCGGTCCTCTTTGCCCCGCAGAGGCGGGTTCATTTTGAACCGGCCGTCCTCCTGGAGGTCACTGTCGTCCATCGTAAGGTAGTGGGGGCCGGTTTCGCAGGTCACGTCCAGCCCGTCGGCTTTGGCCTTGCGGATCAGCGCCACGCTTTCCCTGGCGGAGACGTGGCAGACGTGGTAGGCGCAGCCGGTTTTTTTCACCAGCTCCAAGTCCCTGGCAATCTGCCCCCACTCGCTTTCGGAGCAGATGCCCCGGTGGCCGTGCCGCTTTGCGTAGGCTCCGTCGTGGATATAGCCGCCCCGGAGCAGAGAGTTGACCTCGCAGTGGGCGACGATGGGCTTGCCCAGGGCCTTGGCCCGGCGCATGGCCTGCTCCATCATTTCGTCACTCTGTACGCCCCGGCCGTCGTCGGAAAAGCCGGCAACCCCCGGCGCCATGCCTTCCAGATCGGCAAGGGCTTCCCCCTTCTCACCTACGGTGATAGCGCCGTAGGGATAGACGTGGATACAGGCGTCGGTGTCAATAATCGCTTGCTGTATTTTCAGGTTGGGTACGCTGTCCGGCACCGGGTTCAGGTTGGGCATGGTGCACACGGCGGTGTAGCCGCCCCGGGCGGCGGCCCGGCTTCCTGTGGCAATGGTCTCCTTATAAGAAAATCCCGGCTCTCTGAAATGCACATGCACGTCACAAAAGCCGGGAAAAATCACAAATTCAGGAGAATTGAAACAGGAAAGGGCGGAAACGGAAGCACCGACGGAAAACACGGATCCCAGGGAAGCGGAAACAACCTTGGCTTTGATCTGATCCGTCATACTGTTCTCCTTTCTGCTGAAAAAAACGCCCTGCCGAAAAAGCGGCAAGACGGGCGGCGAGCCGCTGAACTTATCTCATGAATTTTATCATGGTCTCGGACTGTTGTCAACAGGGAAATTGCACCGCCCCGGAGCTTTCCGGGGCGGGTACTCCCCTACTTCGTCATTTTCTCCTGCTTGACCTTGTGGTCGATGATGTGGCGGCCGGCAAGCTCTTTGCGGATGTCCTCCACGGAAATGCCCAGCTGCACCATCAGCACCAGGACGTGGTAGGTTAAGTCGGCGATTTCGTAGATGGTCTCCGCTTTGTCCTCGGCCTTGCCAGCGATGATGACCTCGGTGGACTCCTCGCCCACTTTCTTGAGAATTTTGTCCAGCCCCTTCTGGAAGAGATAGGTGGTGTAGGAGCCTTCCGGCAGATACCGTTTCCGTCCCTGGAGAAGCTGGTACAGCCCTTCCAGCTGGAATGTTTCTTCTGCTTCCCCGAAAATGGGGTTGTGGAAGCAGGAATCCGTCCCTTCATGGCAGGCTGGGCCGTCCTTCTTCACCCGCACCTCCAACGCGTCGTAATCGCAGTCAGCAGTTATGGAGACGATGTGCTGATAGTTGCCGCTGGTTTCCCCCTTCAGCCACAGTTCCTGCCGGGAACGGCTGAAAAAGCAGGTCAGCTTCTTTTCCAGAGAGATTTCCAGACTCTCCCGGTTCATGTAGGCAAGGGTCAGTACCCTGTCCGTCTCGTCGTCCACCACCACGGCGGGAATCAGTCCCTTTTCGTCGAATTTCAGTTTCTCAAGTTCCAACATGTTATAACCTCACCAAAATATCGTTTTCCTTCAATGCCTGCTTCAGCTCCGGGATCCTGACCTGTCCAAAGTGGAATATGGAGGCCGCCAGCCCCGCGTCCACCTTGGGAAGGGTCTGGAACAGCTCGATAAAGTCCCCGATGCACCCCGCGCCGCCGGAGGCGATCACCGGCACATCCACAGCTTCGCTAACGGCTTCCAGCATGGGCAGATCAAAGCCCTGCCTGACCCCGTCGGTGTCGATGGAGTTGAGAACCACCTCCCCCGCGCCGTTGTCCACGCAGCGTTTGATCCAGGAGACGGCCTCCATGCCGGTGTCCTCCCGGCCGCCCTTGGCAAAGACCCGGAACTGCCCGTCCACCCGCTTGACGTCGGCGGAGAGCACCACGCACTGGTCGCCGTAGAGCCGGGCGGCGGCGCGCACCAGATCCGGGTCCCGGATGGCGCCGGAGTTGACGCTGACCTTGTCCGCGCCGCATTTTAAGACCCGGTCAAAGTCCTCCAGCGTGTTGATACCGCCGCCCACCGTCAACGGAATGAAAATGGTGGCGGCAACCTCTCGCAGAACGTCGGTAAAGAGCTTGCGCCCCTCGGCGGAGGCGGTGATGTCGTAAAATACCAGTTCGTCCGCGCCGTTGTCGGAGTAGTACTTCCCCAGCTCCACCGGGGAGGATACGTCCCGCAGCCCCTGAAAATTGGTGCCCTTGACCACCCGCCCGCTGCGGACATCCAGGCAGGGGATAATCCGTTTGGTAATCACAGCGCCACCTCCACAGCTTGCTTCAAATCGATTGCGCCGGTGTAATAGGCCTTGCCGATGATGGCCCCGTACAGCCCCATGGCCTTCAGCGCCGCCACGTCCTCCAGAGACGAAACCCCGCCGGAGGCGATGAGCTGAATGGCAAATTGCTCCGAAAGCTGGCGGTACAGCCCCCGGTTGGTGCCCTGCATGGCGCCGTCCCGGGAGATGTCGGTACAGATGACGGTTTTGACGCCCAGCGCTTGCATACGCGCCAAAAAGGCGTCGGCGGTCAGCGCCGAGGTTTCCGTCCAGCCCTTGATGGCGACGTATCCGTCCTTCAGGTCCACGCCCACGGCGATTTTCTCCCCGTATCGGGACAGCGCTTCTTTCAGAAAAGCCGGGTCGCTGACGGCGGCGGTGCCCAGGATGACCCGATTCACGCCGATGGAAAGATACTGCTCCACCGCGTCCATGGTGCGGATGCCGCCGCCTACCTCGGAAAACAGGGGCGCTGCATCCAGAATACGCCGAATGACGGCGAGATTGGCAGGGGCGCCGGTTTTCGCGCCCTCCAAATCCACCAGGTGGATGTGGGACGCGCCGGCGGCGGCAAAGTCCCTGGCAACGTCGGCGGGGCAGTCGCTGTAGACGGTCATTTGGGCGTAGTCGCCCTTATATAACCGCACGGCTTTGCCGCCGAAGAGATCGATGGCAGGATAAATGTCCATAGGCGTCCTCCTAAAGCGTGCAGAACCGGCGGAGAATGGAAAGTCCCACGTTTCCGCTCTTCTCCGGGTGGAACTGGCAGCCGAAAATGCTGTCCTTTTCCACCGCTGCGGTGATGGGAATGCCGTACTCCGTCACAGCGGCGAGAGAACCTTCGCAGCCGTCGGCGAAGAAGGAGTGGACGAAGTACACATATTCTCCGTCCGCCTCCCGGAGCAGCCTGCCGCCTTTCATTTCCAGGCGATTCCAGCCCATGTGGGGGATTTTCAGACCCTCGGGAAGCCGTCCTTCCATGGAAACGACCTGCCCCCGCAGAAGTCCCAGCCCCTCATGCTCACCGTATTCCTGGCTTTTTTCAAACAGCAGCTGCATCCCAAGGCAGATGCCCAGCAGGGGCTTTCCCGCTTCCGCCTGTGCCCGGACGAAGCTGTCCAGACCGGTGCTCCGGAGCTTTTCGGCGGCGTCGGCAAAGGCGCCCACCCCGGGGAGTACCAGCCGGTCTGCCCGGGACAGGGCCACCGCGTCCCCGCTGACGAAAGCGTCCTCCCCGATGGCCCGGAAGGAGGAGCGCAGGGAGAACAGGTTCCCCACGCCGTAGTCAATGATGCCGACCATCACAGAACCCCCTTTGTGGAGGGGATTTCGTCGGAGCCGTCGGCTGCTGCCGCCGTCTTCAGCGCCCGGGCGGCGGCTTTGAAGGCGCCTTCCACGATGTGGTGGGAATTTCTGCCGGCCAGCTGCTTTACGTGCAGACTCATGGGGCAGTTTCGGACAAAGGCCAGGAAGAATTCCTCCACGAGCTCCGTGTCAAAGGTGCCGATTTTCTCGGAGGGAATGTCCAGGTCGAACACAAGGCAGCTGCGGCCGGAGATGTCCGAGGCGCAGAGAATCAGCGCCTCGTCCATGGGCAGCAGCATGGAGCCGTAGCGGGTGATCCCCCGCTTGTCCCCCAGTGCCTCCCGGAAGGCAGTGCCCAGGCAAATGCCGATGTCCTCCACGCTGTGATGGTCGTCCACCTGGGTATCCCCGGCGCACTTGACCGTGAGATCAAATTTTCCGTGGGCGGCGAAGAGGGTCAGCATGTGGTCAAGAAAGCCGCAGCCGGTATCGACGCTGCTTTTCCCCGTGCCGTCCAGGTTCAGAGACAGCTGAATGTCGGTTTCCGCGGTTTTGCGGTTTACTTCACAGGTTCTCATGGCGTGCCTCCCAAAATGTCTTTGATCGTGGCGATGAAGGTTTCCATCTGTTCCGGGGTGCCGATGGTGATGCGGTTATACTGGCAGATTCTCGGGTTCGTAAAATGCCGCACCAGAATGCCCCGCTGCTTCAGCTGGGCGTACAGTGTGCCGCCGTCTATGGCGGGGGTGCGGGCGAAGAGGAAGTTGGCGGCGCTTGGCAGAACCGTAAAGCCCAGCCTCTCCAGCGCCTGCGCCGTCCATGCACGGGTGCGGATGATATTCGCGCACATGTCCGCATAGTAGTCATTGCAGTCCATGGTCACCTCTCCCAGCAGCAGGGTCAGACGGTTGATGTTGTAGGGGTTGGTGGAATATTTGATCTTTTCCAGATCAGCGATGAGCGCGGGACTAGCAAAGGCGTAGCCCAGCCGCCCGCCGGCAAGGCACCGGGATTTGGAGAAGGTACGGGTTACAAGAAGGTTGTCGTATTTTGCAATCAGGGGCAGGCAGGTTTCCCCGCCAAAATCCACATAGGCTTCGTCAACGAGCACCACGGAATCCAGGTTGGACTTCACAATTTCCTCTATTTCTGAAACCGGGACCGTCATGCCCGTGGGAGCGTTGGGGTTGGCGATGACCACCAGCTTCCCAAGACCGCAGTAATCCCGCCAGTCAACAGAAAAATCGTCCTTCAGAGGGATTTTCTCATACGGAATGCCGTACAGATCGCCGAACACCTCATAAAATCCGTAGGTGATGTCCGGAAACACCGCACCCTTGCCGCCGAAGGCCATGAAGGCGAAATTCAGCACCTCGTCAGAGCCGTTGGAGACGAATACGTTTTCCGGGGTGACGCCGTAGTGCGCCGCCAGTTTTTCCTTCAGGCCCTTGGCTGTGGGATCGGAGTACAGCCGAAGGCTCTCCACCTGCCCTGCCGTCATGGCGGCGACCACCTGGGGGGCGGGGGGATAGGGGGATTCGTTGGTATTCAGCTTGATGTAGCGCATATCCCTGGGCTGTTCGCCGGGGGTGTAGGCCACCAGAGGCTGGTATTTTTCATCCAGAAACCGGCTCATACCTGTTCCTCTTTACGTACCATCACGCTCCGGCCGTGACCCTGCAGTCCTTCCTTCCGGGCAAAGCGGTCGATGTCCTCTGCCACTTTGGACAGGGCGTCCGGGGTATAGTAGGAAAACTGGCTCTTTTTCACAAAATCGTCCACGCTCAGGGGGCTGGAGAAACGGGCGGTGCCGGAGGTGGGCAGGGTGTGGTTGGGGCCGGCAAAGTAGTCTCCCAACGCCTCGGGGCAGCTGCGCCCCAGAAAAATGGAGCCGGCGTTTTTCACCGCGTCCAGATAGGCAAAGGGATCGTCCACCATCAGCTCCAGGTGCTCCGGGGCAATCTCGTTGGCAATTTGAATACCCGTCATGAGGTCGGGTGCGACGATGATTTTGCCGTTGTTGTCAATGGATGCCCGGGCGATTTCCTCCCGGGGAAGGGTAAGCAGCTGCCGTTCAATCTCCGCACTGACGGCCTGGGCCAGGGGCTCGCTGTCCGTCACCAGTACGGCGCTGGCGAGACGGTCATGCTCCGCCTGGCTGAGCAGATCGGCAGCCACGTGGACGGGATTGCTCCTGCCGTCGGCAATGACCAGAATTTCGCTGGGCCCCGCGATCATGTCGATGGCCACCCGGCCGAACACCTGCTTTTTGGCCTCCGCCACGAAGGCGTTGCCGGGGCCGACGATTTTGTCCACCTTGGGAATGGACTGGGTGCCGTAGGCCAGGGCGGCGATGGCCTGGGCACCGCCCACCTTGAACACCCGGTCAACCCCGGCGACGCTGGCCGCCGCCAGAATGGCGGGGCTGATTTTCCCGTCCTTACCCGGGGGCGTCACCATGACAATGCAGGGGCAGCCCGCGATTTTCGCGGGAATGGAGTCCATCAGCACCGTGGAAGGGTAGGCGGCGGTGCCGCCGGGGACATAGATACCCACCTTTTCAATGGGGGTCACCTTCTGCCCCAGCACGATGCCGGGACGGTCGGCGATTATAAAGCTGTTGCGCACCTGGCGGCTGTGGAACGCGCGGATATTCTCCGCCGCCTGCCGAAGCACAGCCAGGAATTCCGGCTCCACCAAGGCCAACGCCTCGTCCATTTCCTCCGGCGCGACAGTCATGCTCTTTATAACCGCGCCGTCGAATTTTTCCGTATAGGCGGCGACGGCCTTGTCGCCGTTTTCCCGCACGTCCGCAAGAATCTCCGCAACCACCGCCGTCACGTCGGTTTTCGGCGTGACCCGGGCAAAGATCCGGGAATTGGGAACTTCTCCGTATTTCAGAATCTGAATCATTTTTCTCTCTCCACCTGCTTTTGCAGACTTTCCCGGATGGCGCCGATGGCACCGTCCTTGAATTGGAAACTTGCGATATTGGCAATGAGCCGGGCGCTGATGGGGACGATTTCCTCATACACCACCAGATCGTTTTCCCGCAGAGTGGTGCCCGTTTCCACGATGTCCACGATGACGTGACTTAAGCCCAGAATCGGGGCCAGTTCGATGGAACCGTTGAGGTGGATGATGTCGATGTCCCGGCATTTGCCGCTGTAGTAGCTCTGGGCGATGTTGGGGAATTTTGTGGCCACCTTCAGGGTCTGACCCATTGGCTCCCGGAAGTCCTTCTTTCCCGCCACCGCCATGCGGCATTTGCCCATGCGCAGATCCAGCAGCTCATACACATCCGGCTGGTATTCCAGCAGAATGTCCTTACCCACGATGCCCAGATCCGCCGCGCCCCGCTCCACGTAAATCGCCACGTCCGAGGGCTTAACCCAGAAATAGCGAACGCCCTTTTCCGGGTTTTCGAAGATCAGCTTCCGGCCGGGCTGCTCCAGAGCCGGGCAGTCGTAGCCGCTTTCTTTTAACATGGCGTAGGCCTTTTCTCCCAAGCGTCCCTTGGGAAGGGCAATGTTAATCATTCCGAATTGCCCCCTTCCGCAAATCCACCAGGCGCTTCCAGCGCCGCCGCTCCGGAGCAGCTCCGGCAACCAGAACGCTTCCGTCCTTTGCTGCAGCCTCCGCCGCCAAGGTCAAAGCGGCGGTGTCCGTGGTTCCGTCGTGAAGGATGAGGGTGTCCACGCTGTCGTCCGTTTCCTCCTGCCGGGCTTCCAGCAGATCCAGGTACACGGCAAAGCCGATGGCCCGGCAGTGCTTACCCATTTTTTCTGCCAGCTTGTCATACTGGCCGCCGGAGAGCACGCTGGCGGGAATCCCTTCCAGATACCCCCGGAACACCACGCCGCTGTAATAGCCCATGTCGCTGCCCACGGAGAAGTCCAGGCAGACGTTCCCGGCGCAGCCGCTGCCTTCCAGAACCCGCCACAGACCTTCCAGCTCGGAAAGGGCCTGCCGCTCTTCTTCCGTAGTCAGCACCCGGGATACTGTTTCCAGCACCTTCCGGTCGTTTCCCCGGCAGGCGGCAAGCTCACTCAGCTTTTTCCACGCATCGTCATTGCCGCCGCACAGCGCTTTCAATTCGTGTGTGTTCTTCCGCCGCAGGTATGCCAGCGCCTGCTTCTGCTCCACGGGGGTCAGACCGCAGCTGCTCAAAATCGCCGCCACCAGCCCCATGTGGGAGATATCCAGCACGAACCGTCCCCCCAGCAGTTGTAAGCTCTTCGCCGCCAGCAGCACCACCTCGGCGATTTCGTAATCCCCCAGGTCGCCCACGCATTCCAGCCCGGTCTGCATGATCTCCCGGTAATCCCGGTAGACGTTCTCATTATAGTAGAGCTTCTGCACCGCGCCGGGGGCGTCCGGGGCGTTTTTCACGATAGACAGCGTTACGTCCGGCTTCAGAGCCAGCAGCCGCCCGCCGCTGCCGGAAAAGGTGATGATCCGGTCGGACAGCAGAAAGTCCTTGTTGCGGACGTACAGATCGTATTCTTCAAACTGGCTCATTTTGTAGCCGACGTAGCCGTAGCGCCGGTACAGAGCGCGCAGGGCGAACACCGCCCGTTCTTCATTCTTGAGTAGTTCCATTCCCGATTTTTCCCGCTTCCTTCAGATTATCCAGAGCCGTGCGGTAGCCGCCGCCGTACTGCAGGCACCGGTTAACCCGGCTGATGGTGGCCGAGCTGGCGCCGGTGGCCTCCGAGACCGCCACATAGTTTTCGCCGCTGTCCAGCAGGCAGGCCACGCGAAACCGCTGGGACATGGCCTGCAGCTCCTTGATGGTTGACACGTCTTCAAAAAACAGCCGGCAGTCCTCCACCGTCCGCAGAGATAATATGGCTTCGTAAAACAGCTCGTCGCCGGGATGTCGAATGATACCCATAATCCTGATTCCTTTCCTGAGGTTTGCTATACTTTACCACTTTAGCTTATTAAAGTCAAGAGGGCTTTCGGAAAAAGAGAGGAGAGAAAGGACTTGAATTTTTCGGACGGACAAATGTCCTTGAGATAAAAACTTTTTTTCGCCATGCGGTCTTGACCAACGGCGGCGGCGGTGCTAGAATAGAAAAACCAAAACGATTCGGAGAGGTGTTTCCAATGGAAAGAAAAAATCTTGACTGGGGCAACCTGGGGTTCGGTTATGTCCAGACCGATATGCGGTATGTCTCCAATTTCAAAAACGGCCAGTGGGACGACGGCTGCCTGACCGACCAGGCCAGCATCACCATCAACGAGTGCGCCTGCGTTCTGCAGTACGCCCAGACCTGCTTTGAGGGCCTGAAGGCCTATACCACCGAGGACGGCCACATCGTCTGCTTCCGTCCCGACCTGAACGCCCAGCGGATGGCAAATTCCTGCCGCCGCCTGAAAATGCCCGTGTTCCCCGAGGAGCGGTTCGTCCAGGCTGTGGTGGAAACCGTCCGGGCCAACTCCCAGTGGGTGCCGCCCTACGGCTCCGGCGCGACGCTGTATGTCCGTCCCTTTATGTTCGGCAGCGACTCCATCATCGGCGTCAAGCCCGCCAATGAATATCAGTTCCGGGTGTTCGTCACCCCCGTCGGCCCCTACTTCAAGGGCGGCGTGAAGCCTCTGAAGCTGCGGATCTCCGACCTCGACCGGGCGGCCCCCAAGGGCACCGGCGACGTAAAGGCCGGCCTCAACTACGCCATGAGCCTGTATAACATTGTGGATGCCCACGAAAAGGGCTACGACGAGAACGTGTACGTGGACTCCGCCACCCGCACCCACATCGAGGAAACCGGCGGCGCCAACGTCATTTTCGTGACTAGAGACGGCAAGCTGGTCACCCCGAAGTCTACCACCATCCTGCCCTCCATCACTCGCCGCAGCCTGCTGTATGTGGCGAAGGAATATCTGGGGCTGGAAGTGGAGGAGCGCCCCGTTGCGCTGTCCGAAATCGGTGAGTTCGCCGAGTGCGGCCTGTGCGGCACCGCGGCGGTGATTTCTCCCGTGGGCACCATTGAAGACCACGGCAAGGAAATCCACTACGCCGGTATGGGCCCCACCATCCAGAAGCTCTACGATACCCTCACCGGTATCCAGATGGGCCGTCTGGAGGCCCCGGAAGGCTGGATTCAGGTCATCGAGTAAGAATACACAGAACGGCGGCCGCGTGGCCGCCGTTTTCATGGGTGCAGCTATTCAGAGTGCACAATGGAAACAAGCTAAATTTGTCGGATTTGCCTAAAAGCGTCTGACGGTGGGAGACTTTTGCGCTTCACCGCTTGACACAGATGGGAAGAAATGCTATAATCCACCCGAATTTAGGCAAACGCAATGATGAGGAAAAAGCAGCTTCATTTCCGTGCCCAGAGAACTGCCGGTTGGTGCGAGGCAGCGGCGGAGGGAGCTGTATACTGGCCTCTGAGCGGCCGGACCGAACGGGAAACCCAGTAGGACGGACGGAGCCCGACCGATACAGCGGGAGACGGTTGTCGGACCGTCATGAGCGGCCGCATTGGCGGCAAAAAGAGTGGTACCGCAAGGTTTTGTATGCAAAGCCCTGTCTCTTTACGGATGTAAGAGACAGGGCTTATTTTTTGGAAGTCTTCCGGCTTCCCCACAAAAAGTAAGGAGACGAGTCACATGGATACCTCCAAATACGCCGTCGGGTACTATCCGGCGCCGGGAGCACACTGCAAATGGGTACAGAAGGATCACATCGAAAAAGCGCCCCAGTGGTGCAGCGTGGATCTGCGGGACGGCAATCAGAGCCTGGTGATTCCCATGAGCCTGGAAGAAAAGCTGGAATTCTACCACCTGCTGCTGCGCGTCGGCTTCAAGGAAATCGAGGTGGGCTTCCCCGCCGCCTCGGAGACGGAGTACGAATTCCTGCGCACCCTCATCGAGAACCACATGATTCCGAAAGATGTCACCGTCCAGGTGCTGACCCAGTGCCGGGAGCACATCATCCGCAAGACCTTCGAGGCTTGCAAGGGCGCGCCCAGCGCCATCATCCACTTCTACAATTCCGTCTCCTATGCCCAGCGGGAGCAGGTGTTCCGCAAAAGCAAAGAGGAAATCAAGCAGATCGCCGTGGAGGGCGCGAAGCTGGTCAAGCGTCTGGCATCGGAATATGAGGGCAATTTCCGTTTTGAGTACTCCCCCGAGAGCTTCACCGGCACCGAGCCGGAATACGCTTTGGAGGTCTGCAACGCCGTTCTGGATGTGCTCCAGCCCAGCGAAACCAACAACGTCATCATCAACCTGCCGGTAACGGTGGAGATGAGTATGCCCCATATTTACGCGAGTCAGGTGGAGTACATCAGTGAAAACCTCAAATACCGAGAGCACGTCACGTTGTCCCTGCACCCCCACAACGACCGGGGCACCGGCGTCGCGGATACGGAGCTGGCGCTGCTGGCGGGAGCCGACCGGGTGGAGGGCACCCTATTCGGCAACGGAGAGCGCACCGGCAACGTGGATATCATCACCCTGGCCATGAACCTGTACTCCCACGGCGTTGACCCGGAGCTGGACTTTTCCGACATGCCCGCCATCTGCAAGACCTATGAGCAGTGCACGCGGATGCATGTCTACGAGCGGACGCCCTACGCCGGAGCCCTGGTATTCGCCGCCTTCTCCGGCTCCCATCAGGATGCCATAGCCAAGGGCATGGCCTGGCGGAAGGAGAAGAACCTTCACCGCTGGACGGTGCCCTACCTGCCGGTGGACCCCCGGGACATCAACCGCACCTACGACGCCGACGTCATCCGGGTCAACTCCCAGAGCGGCAAGGGCGGCATCGGGTATCTGCTGGAGCAGAACTACGGCTACATCCTGCCGCCCAAGATGCGGGAACACCTGAGCTACCAGTGCAAGAACGTCTCCGACCACGACCACCGGGAGCTGAAAAGCGAGGATGTGCTGGCAATCTTCATGGATGCCTACCTGAATGTGCACAGCCCCATCGCCATCTCCCACATGGCCTTTACCCAAAAGCCCGGCAGTGTGGACGCTGAGGTTACCTTCCTCCGCCACGGCAGAGAGACCACCCTCCGTGCCAGCGGAAACGGCTCCCTGGACGCGGTGAGCAACGCCCTGAAGGCCTATACCGGCGACAACTACACCCTGAAGGTCTACACCGAGCACAGCGTCCAGGAGCGCAACTCCGGCTCCACCGCCGCGGCCTACATCGGCCTGGAGGACGCCGCCGGGAACATGAGCTGGGGCGCGGGCACGGACACGGACATCATCAAGGCCAGCATCTACGCCCTGGTGGGTGCTTACAACAACATGATCAGAAAGTAGGGGGAAACGACAATGGGAATGACAATGACACAGAAAATTCTCGCCGCCCACGCCGGGCTGGAATCCGTCACGGCGGGGCAGCTGATTCGCGCCAAGCTGGATCTGGTTCTGGGCAACGACATCACCACCCCCGTTGCCATCAACGAGTTTACGAAAAACGGCTTTTCGGAGGTTTTCGACAAGGATAAAATCGCCATCGTCCTGGATCACTTTGTCCCCAACAAGGACATCAAGGCCGCCCAGCAGAGTAAGCAGTGCCGGGAATTTGCCTGCCGGCACTGCGTCAGTCACTTCTACGACGTAGGCAAAATGGGCATCGAGCACGCTCTTCTTCCCGAGCAGGGCGTGGTCACCGCCGGGGACTGCGTCATCGGGGCAGACTCCCACACCTGTACCTACGGCGCTCTGGGCGCTTTCTCCACCGGCGTGGGCAGCACCGACATGGCTGCCGGTATGGCAACCGGCACCGCCTGGTTCAAGGTTCCCGCCGCCATCCGCTTTGAACTCACGGGCAAGCTGCCCCCGATCTGCAGCGGCAAGGACGTGATTCTCACCATCATCGGCATGATCGGCGTAGACGGCGCACTGTACAAGAGCATGGAATTCACCGGAGACGGGGTCGCCTGTCTGAGCATGGACGACAGGCTGTGCATCTGCAACATGGCCATCGAGGCTGGCGCCAAAAACGGCATTTTCCCCGTGGACGACGTGACCCGGCGGTACATGGAGGGCCGCTGTGAACGCCCGCCCCGGGAATTCACCGCCGATCCCGACGCGGCGTATGAAAAAACCATCGAAATTGACCTGAGCCAGATCGTCCCCACCGTAGCCTGCCCCCACCTGCCGGAGAATACCCACCCCGCCTCCGAGCTTGGCGGCATCAAAATCGACCAGGTGGTCATCGGCAGCTGCACCAACGGCCGGATGGAGGACATGGAAACGGCTTACCGCATCCTGAAGGGGAAGAAGATTGCCGACGGCGTGCGCTGCATCATCATTCCCGCCACCATGCAGATTTACCGGGAGTGCGTCCAGCGGGGCTACGTCACCGCCTTTATCGACGCAGGCGCAGTGGTTTCCACCCCCACCTGCGGGCCGTGTCTGGGCGGCTACATGGGCATTCTCGCGGCGGGGGAGCGGTGCGTCGCCACCACCAACCGCAATTTCGTGGGCCGGATGGGCCATGTGGACAGCGAGGTGTACCTTGCCAGCCCGGCCACCGCCGCCGCTTCCGCCCTCACCGGCTATATCACCGCTCCTAAGGAGGACTGAATATGAACACACAGGGACACGTTTTCAAATACGGCGACAATGTGGATACCGATGTCATCATCCCCGCCCGGTACTTAAATACCGCCGACGCAAATGAGCTTGCCAAACACTGCATGGAGGATATTGATACCTCCTTCGTCGGCCGGGTCAAGCCCGGCGACATTATGGTGGCGGGCTGGAATTTCGGCTGCGGCTCCTCCCGGGAGCACGCGCCCCTGGTCATCAAGACCTGCGGCACCGGCTGCGTCATTGCCAAGTCCTTTGCCCGGATCTTCTACCGCAACGCCATCAACATCGGCCTGCCCATTCTGGAGTGCCAGGCGGCAGCGGAGGAGATTCAGCCGGGGGACGCGGTCAGCGTCAACTTTGACACCGGCGTCATCACGGACATTACCACGGGCAAAACCTACCAGGCGGAGCCTTTTCCCGACTTTATCCAGAATATCATCCAAGCGGGCGGGCTGCTGGCATCGCTGAAGGAGGGATGAGCCATGAAGCGGAACATCGCGGTAATTCGCGGCGACGGCATCGGCCCGGAAATCGTAAATCAGGCACTGCGGGTGCTGGACAGAGTCGCCCGGCTGTACGGTCATGAATTTACCTATACCGACGTGGACATGGGCGGCTGCGCCATTGACAAGTGGGGCGACCCTCTGCCGGAGGAGATGCTGCAAAGATGCGTATCTTCCGACAGCGTGCTTCTCGGCGCGGTGGGCGGCCCCAGGTGGAACGAGGTTCCCGGCCCCATGCGCCCGGAAAAGGGCCTTCTGCGGCTCCGGGCGGGCATGGGGGTCTACAGCAACAACCGCCCCGCAAAAATCTGGCCCCAGCTGGCCGCGGCTTCCCCTCTGAAGCCGGAAATCGTGGACAAGGGCATAGACTTTCTCATTGTCCGGGAGTTAATCGGCGGCATTTATTTCGGAAACCATGACACCGTAACGGAAAACGGGGAAAAGGTCGCCATTGACACTCTTCGCTATTCGGAAAGTGAGATCCGCCGCATCGGACGCATCGGCTTTGAAACCGCCCGGAAGCGCCGCAGGCAGCTTTGCAGCGTGGAAAAGAGCAACGTGCTGGACTCCTCCCGGCTGTGGAAGAAGATCATGCATGAGCTGGCGGAGGAATACCCGGACGTGACCCTTTCCGACATGCTGGTGGACAACTGCGCCATGCAGATTGTGAAGGACCCCAGCCAGTTTGACGTGATTGTAACGGAGAACATGTTCGGCGACATTCTCTCCGACGAAGCCTCCATGATTACCGGCTCCATCGGCATGATCCCTTCCTCGTCTCTGGGGCAGACTACCTGCGGCCTGTATGAGCCCATCCACGGCTCCGCCCCGGACATCGCGGGCAAAGACATCGCCAACCCCATCGGCACCATTCTCTCCGCCGCCATGATGCTGCGCTATTCCTTTGACCTTCCCAAAGAGGCCGACGCCGTCGAAGCCGCCGTCTCCGCGACCCTGGACGCGGGCTGGCGCACAGCGGACATTTACGACGGAGAAAACGGCAAAAAAACCGGCTGCGCCGAAATGGGCGACCGGATTCTGGAGAATCTGGGATAAACCGCAGGCCTGCTTCCGGATAAAACGAATCGGAAAGGCGCCCTTCCGCCGGTCAAATTCCATTCCGCCTGTCCTTTGGCGGCTTGACGCAGACATAGGAAGAAATGCTTTCGGCATAGCACTCCCGAAAAAAGCCCAGCTTCTCAAACAGGGAGAGGCTGGGTTCGTTTTCCCTGTCGATCAGCGCCACAATGTCCATAGCAGGGTGCCGGGCCTGCACGGCGGCAATCACCGCGCTCAGGATTTCACAGGCGTACCCTCTGCGCTGGTACGCCGGGGCTATGGTGATGCCAAGGGTGACGCAGTTGTCCTTCTCCGTGTGGAAATAGGCCATATCCCCGACAAGACTGCCCTCCCGGGTGCAGACGGCATAGTGCTGCTCCGGTTTCCGGGACAGAAATGCGTCCTGCCGGTGCTGCTCAATGAGGGCTTGGATGGCATTCAGGGAGGTGTCCTCCCAGCGCTGGAATTCGTAGCAGCGCCTGTCGTTGCGGTAGGCAAACATGACCGGCGCGTCCTCCGGGCGCAGATTGCGCAGGAACAGCCGCTGTGTTGTCAGAATTGGGGGCATACACTCATCTCCTTTTTCCAAAGTATAGCACATTCCGGGTTTACCTGCAACCGAAAATCTGATAGAATACCCAACATCGAAAGGTGGTGCCGCTATGATCATTCGCCCTCTGTCCGAAGCAGACCAGGATGCCATGCTGGAGCTGCTGACAAACGAAACCATCAAGCAAACCTATCTGCTGCCGGATTTTGAAAAACCGTCGGATGCCATTCCCTTGTTCCGTCGGTTGCTGGCCCTGTCCCGGGACGAAGGGCGCTTTGTCCGGGGAATCTGCGCCGAAGACCGGTTGGTGGGGTTTCTCAACGATGTGTCCATGGAAGGTGGGAGCGTCGAGCTGGGCTATGTGGTTCACCCCGCTTGCCAGGGCCGGGGGTACGCCACGGCGGCGCTGAAGGCCGCCATTGCGGAATTGTTCCGGATGGGCTTCCGGGAAGTGGTTGCAGGAGCCTTTTCCGACAACGCCGCCAGCCTCCGGGTTATGCAGAAGGCAGGTATGACCCGCTCGGAAAAAACAGAGGAAATCGAATACCGTGGCGCGCGGCACCGCTGTGTCTGCTATTCCATTGCTTTCGAAAAGGAATCCACCGGAGGTATGGACTGACGCCTCCGCTGGGCATAGAACAGGGCGCATCCCCCGCCTTTTGGAAGAAGGGATCGCCAATTTGCCGTGACAGGAAACGGTATTCCGGCATTGACAATTCCATCGGAATGATTTATATTATAGCTGGTTAATTTGTATAAAAAAGCAAATTTCATAAAGGAAAAGGTGATTACAATGTACATGGATGACTACAAGCGCTGGCTGGGCGCCAGCCTGGAGGACCCCGCCCTGACGGAAGAGCTGAAGAAGATTGAAGGCCAGGAGGAGGAAATCAAGGATCGCTTCGCCGTGGCGCTGAAGTTCGGCACCGCCGGTCTCCGGGGCGTTCTGGGCGCGGGCAGCAACCGGATGAACATCTACGTTGTCCGTCAGGCTACCCAGGGTCTGGCAAACTGGGTCAAAACCCAGGGCGGCAATCAGCTGGTCGCCATCTCCTACGACAGCCGCATCAACTCCGACGTTTTCGCCAAAAACGCCGCCTGCGTTCTGGCCGCCAACGGCATTAAGGTGCGCATTTATGACGCGCTGATGCCCGTTCCCGCTCTGAGCTTCGCCACCCGGTACTACCATGCCAACGCCGGTATCATGGTGACCGCCTCCCACAACCCCGCCCGGTACAACGGCTACAAGGCCTACGGCCCCGACGGCTGCCAGATGACCGACGATGCC
>CAMAKJ010000002.1 GCA_945836055.1 uncultured Clostridia bacterium
CCGCACTGGCGCGGGAGCGCCCATACCTTCCCCCGGGGGAAGGTATTTTCTTTGTATGTGCTTTAAAGGTCCAAACTGTTTGGATTCAGCAGGAAATCATACACACTGATTACAATAATCTTACATATCCGCAAAGTTCAGAAAGAATATTCCCTGCGCTGCCTGCATAGCCGCAAGAATTTGCGATAAGTGCCAACTGATCAACGGAAAGGCTTCAAAGTAACAATCCCTTTTCATTTTCAAAGTAATCCCATCTATTGAAAATTTCGTGCTTCTCTGCCAAAAATTTTCAATAGTGTTTTTTGTACCTCGATCTTATAGACGAATAAAGCAAGCGGGCGGCAGAAATCTTCTGCTGCCCGCTTACTTTTAATCAGTCTGTTTTTCAGATCGCATGGATGCGGGAATGACCGGGAGATAGATACGCACCGGATGCCGGCGTCCCGGCAAAGGGTCAGTAAGTATATATCCGGTCAAGACAGGCAGTCCATGGATTGACCGCGCAGCCGTAGCCATCCCGGTAAAGGGAATAGGCCTCCTGGGGAACAAAAACGCGGAGATCAGCCGCTCCGGCGAAGGTGTCCCCGGAGATGCCGCAGGGGCGATCCGTATGCTTCAGGACCAGGCGGGTCAGGTTGGGGCACCGGGCAAACAGGCGATCCGGCAGGTTTTCCACGCTGGCAGGTACCGTCAGTTCCTCCAGGACCTCACTTTCCAGCATTGCCCCGGAAAAACCGACTACCGGGACACCATCGATGCTGCCTGGTATGGTGAGGACCTTCTCCTGCCTGCCGGCTTCGCTGAGGCCGGACACCAGATAGACACCGTTTTCTTCATCCAACGCAAAAGTGAAGCTGTCGGTGTCACCATTTTCCGTTTCCGCGGTGGCACGAACGGGTTCCGGCATGGCGGGAAGCTCCCCGGTGTTAAGGGGCGCATAACACCCAAGCTGGGAAAGAATATCCTCCGCCAGAAGAAAGCTTCGCAGCCTGGCCCCTGCTGTATTCAGGTGGAAATTGTTGTCGTAAAACCATCCGCTGTCCATGACATATCGGTTGGGGGCGCTGATGACGGTGCAGTCAAAGGCGGTACGGCACTGCTCAAAAAACACCCCGATGCTCTCCATGTCGCTTACCGCAGAGCGGTTGACCGGGCTGAAGCTCAAATAGACACTGGCGCCTTTGGCCCGTGCACTTTGGCAATAGTCATTGACGAGGGCTGCAAATTCGCCGCTAATCTCCACGGAGCCAAAGTCCACGGGGGTACTGGTATCATAGCCCAGAGCAAGGATATTGCCGGGACGGTCATAGACCATGCTGCAGTTTTCGTCAAAGGACGCCTTGCTGTAAACATCCGTGGGGTGGGGAATCTCATCGGAGCGAACCAGCTTTATGCGGTCCTGCAGATATTGCAGGTAACTGCCTGCCATAGCGCTTTTCCGATCTGCTTGCAGCGAGAAAAGCATCCGCGGGTCTTCCTCGGCGCATTTCCAGAACGCGGTAGCGCCAAAATAGGCGGACATGGTTTCGCTGGTAGGCTCCATGGCCAGGATTACCACATCCCCCTCTGACAGGGTTTCAAGGGACAAATCCAGCATGGGGGGCATTCCCACCGCGGCATAGAGTCCAAAGGAGCAGACGGTATACCCGAATCCCTGCTCTGCCAGAAGCTGCTCCAGGTACGTTACGTCCAGGCCAAAGGCCACATTGCTGCCGCCCACGATCACCAGCTTCCGCCCTTGGGTCTGCCGCAAACGCCGGTACATAGCAGGAAGCTCCGCATAGTAGGTATCCGCGAAGCAGGTGGGCAAGGACAGACCCACAGCAAGGAGGGACAGGGGAATGATTGCCGCGAGAAGCAGGGCAATGATCCACCGGAAGGCGTATTTTTTCATTGGGAATTCCCCTCCATCCAGGCGCGCAGATCCCGGAGCCACCGCTGGGTATTTTCCTGGGCCGGGATGGTCAGCAGGTGGTAATTGGTATCATAGAAATCTTCATTGTGGTACAGGTAGTCAACCAGGGAGGACACCAGATAAACACCATCCATCTCTTCGATGGCCTCCCGGAACAGGGTGTCCATCATTTCTACGTTGTTTTCCTGACCCGCGGGCAGTGCGTCCATATTGACGCAGGCGTAGGACAGGCACACCGCCGCGCCCCGGGCCTGAATCGCCTGGTAGCACGCTTCCAGCCGCTCCATAGCAGTGGGGGAAATAAAGCGGTCGCTGAGAAAAACACGGTCTGTTTTACTCAGATCGGCCACGGTTTTTCCCCGGAAGAAAGGAATACAGCCCCGGGCATCCATGTATTCCAGCTCTTTATCATCGGTAAAGCGTTGGGTATAGCTGCTGCGCCCGGATTTCTTTTCCAGATAGCTGCAAAGGCTGTCCAGGGCTCCGTGGACGGTTTTCAGGTCCACGGAGGCAAAAAGATCGTAGTTGTTTTCCAGCCCGCACCAAAGGGTGGGATCCTCCGGCCCCATATCGGTGTCGATAAGAAGCTGGGCGCGGCTGCTCAGCTCCGGTGTGTGGAAGAACAGGTCCCCCTGCTCCAAGTAGGGCGTGAGGATCTGGAGCTGCACCAGGCTGCTCACCGTCCCGTTAAGTCCCAGATTGATGAGGGTATATTCCTCCCCCAGCTCCCGTACTGCCGTGGGGCCGTCCATGTTGAACCACATGGAGCAGCCACCGTAGCACACCATCTTTTTCTTCCCCTGGGCCAGAATCAGCAGATCGATTTTATCTGCGTAACAGCTCTCCCGGCGGTAGATGTAGCCGTAGGGATATTCCAAAGCGTTAATGTGCAGGGTCGTAAAATCCGGGCAGCCGGAAATCGCATCGTCCCTGATGGACCGGATGTTGTCGAAAAGGGTCAGGGTGTGAAGTGAGCAGTTATCGATTGCCCCCGGTTCAACATTCTGCATGGTGGCGGGCAGAACCAGGGATTCCACCGGAAGACCGGAGAAAGAACCGGTGGACAGCGTCACCACAGGCGTTCCATCGATCATGCCGGGAATGACGATCTGCTTGGCATCACTCGTGCAGCCGGTAATGCGGATCCCGCCGTCGCAGGGTTCATAGGAAAACAGCTCCGCACTGGTCCAGGGCAGCCACTGGGCATAAAGGGTCAGACTGCCGCTGCTGTCCGGGGTAATCCGGCTGCCCAGTCCAACCTGCACCCCGGAACCATCCGGCTGCGTGTTCCAGGCTATGAGGGTATAGCCATCCCGGGAAAACCGGTCGGTCCCTAATTCCGTGTTGGGCCGCCGGTGGTAGGACAGGTCATAGTTTTTACTGTACCGCACACCATCCGTGGTTACGGCAGTTCCGCCGTTTGCATCGTAGGTGATGGAGCAGTATTTGGAAGAAAGGGTCAATTGAATCCGGGAGGGATACTGCACCCCATGGACCGTGACCACCGCATCCCGCCCGCTGCTCTGGATGGAATATTCCCCATCAAAGCTGGTATCCGTAATGGAGAAACCCGATTCTAAGCGGAGGTGAAAACTGACATCCTCCCCGGGACTTACCCGCTGACCGTTGTCCAGGACCGTAAACCCCGGTCCTTCCAAAATGGAAATGAGGATATCCCCGGAAGACGTTCGCTTCTGTGCGCAGCCGCACAGGAGCAGAGCGCAGATCAGAATGGAAAGCAATCGTTTCATCCCGGTCTCCTCCTAGAACTGAAAATAGGCAAAGCCCGCCGCGTCCTGGGTCGCCAGCAGTGACAGCCAGCACAGGGCAACAATCAGGACAAGATACACCGCCGCCATCAGCTTCCGGGCAGAGCCATAGGCGGTTTTCGAGGAGGGCAGATCGTATTGCCCCCAGTCATAGAGCTTCGCCATGGCGACAATGCACAGTGCCAGCCGGATAAAGCCCATGGCATCCAGTCCCATCGTGTCAAAGGCTGCCTGGAAGTAAGCGCCTCCGAAACCGATCTGAGTGAACAGTCGGGGAAAAATAACGCCGAGCTGTGCTACACTCTCCGCCCGGAAAAGCAGCGCCGCCGGAATAAAGAGCAGAAAGGAATAGCTTCTGCGGATCAGCTTTCCTAAGGGACAATTCCACCATGGGCCGAACCGGTGCCGAATGTCCAGGGCGCTTTCCACACACATCCAGAACGCGGCGTACAGGCCCCACAGCACATAGGTCCACCGGGCTCCATGCCAGAGGCCGCACAGGGCAAAGACGATCACCGTGTTCAGCATCTTTCGGGCAGTTCCTTTTCGGTTGCCTCCCAGAGGAATATAGACATAGCTGGTAAACCACCGGTTCAGGCTGATATGCCACCGGCGGAAAAACTCAGTATAGCTTTGGGACAGGTAGGGCCGGTCAAAGTTTTTCATCAGGCGAACGCCCATGAGCCGGGCGCTTCCCGCCGCGATCTCCGAGTACCCGGCAAAGTCACAGTACATCTGAATGCAGAACAGCCCGCCGCCGCAGAAAATTGCAAAGGAATTGGCGGTGTTCAGGTTCCCAAAGATTTGGTTTACATAAATCCCGAAAAAATCCGCCACCACGCATTTGCGGAAGAAGCCGCACAGCAGCAGTCGAATGCCCGCGGTAAAATCACCCCACTGAAATTGCTGCTCTTTTTTCAGCTGGGGCAGCAGGTTCCCGGGGCTTTCGATGGGCCCTGCAACCAGCTGGGGGAAATAGGTCACATACAGGGCAAAGGTGATGGGGTCCTTTTCCGCGGGAAAATCCCCCCGGTATACATCGATTGAGTAGCTCATGGTCTGAAAGGTGTAAAACGAGATACCTACAGGCAGGATGAGATTCAGGGCAGGCACCCGGTAAGGGACGGAAAGGGCCGCGCAGACGCTGTTCACAGTTTCGGCGAAGAAGTCCCAATATTTGAAGAAAAACAGCAGCCCCAGATTGACGCAGATGCTGGTCAGCAGCAGCGCCTTTCGGATTCCGGCCCGCCCCCGGAATTCCTCCATGCCCCTGCCGCAGCAGTAGTCCACCGCCGTGGAAAACAGCAGCAGGAAGATCAGCAGGGGGTTCCAGTACATATAGAAGAAGTAGGACGCCGCCAAAAGCCAGAATTTCCGCCCTGTATGGGGAAGCAGCCAGTACACCGTAACCACCACAGGCAGAAAGATCAGAAAGGCCAGAGAGTTGAAATTCACTTCTCCACCCCCATGTTCAGCAACAGAAAGACCAGAAGCACGGTGGCGGTTTCCCACAGGGAAGCCCCCAGAATGAGGCTGTAGGCGGAAGCTGCAATGGCCAGCACCGCCGAGAGAACCGTAAACCACCAGCCGGTTGCCTTATAAACCCGGTCATACAGGCAGAAAAACAGGGCGGCGCCGTAGGCAAGCAGCGCCAGAGGGGAGCGCAGAATCACGCTTTCCATTGTCCCAGGACCTCCCGGATGCGTTGCTTGTCCGGCTTGCCGGAGGCGGTACGAGGGAGTTCCTCCACCATCCGGATGCCCATGGGCAGCTCATTTTTCGCAAGCAGTTCAGACAGGCGGGCAAGAATTACCGGCTCCGTCAGGCTTCCCGCGGCCATGGCCCAGGGGGCTTCTCCCTGGGTTTCGTGGGGCAGGCCCACAACTGCCGCGTCCTGAATCCCGGGTATGGACAAAATTGCTTCTTCAATCCTTCTGGCAGAGAGGTTGTTGCCATTGCGGATGATGATATCCTTTTTCCGCCCGCTGATGTGGACGAATCCGTCCTCGTCCACATAGCCCAGATCTCCGGTAGCCAGCAGAGGCTCGGTGGAGCTGGGCTCCCCATAGTAGCCCAGCATCCGGGAGGGGCTGTCCACGCAGATCTCGCCCTCCACCCCCACCGGCGCTTCCGAACCGTCCTCCAGCAGGATTTTTCCTGTGTTGCGGGGATAGAATCTGCCAACGGTGGTTGCCCGCTTTTCCTGAGAGTCCAGATAGGAAGTCGTAGTGATGCTGACGCACTCGCTCATGCCGTAGGCGGAAACCAGCGTTATATCCAGTTCTTTTTCAATATACCAGAACTGCTCCGGGGTGCAGGGACCGCCGCCGATGAAGCCCGCCCGGAGGGAGGACAGGTCGTAGCCCTCCTTTTGGGCGGCCATGCCCAGATACAGGGAGGGGACGCCGTTCATACGAGTGAGGTGCTCTTTCTGAATCGCTTCCAGAATGGACGGAATATCCATCTTATCCGGCAGATACAGAGCGTAACCGATTACAAAAACACCGGCCAGCAGAACCAGCCCGAACACATGATCCAGCGGCAGAACTCCCAGCGCCAGATCCCCATCCAGATAGTAGCCGAAGGGGTCGGCATCCACCGGGCTGCTGATCACGTTGTCCTGGCTGAGGACCACTGCCTTACAGCTTCCCGTGGAGCCGGAGGTGAAGATAATGAAGCCGGGGGCCTTGGGGTCGATTTCCCGCTTGGGAAAGGACCGGGAGGGCAGGCTGAAAATGTTCAGCTGCCCGGCATCCAGACTGTGCTCCACAGGAATCTCCAGTCCCCGGTTTTTAAGAAAAGCCATCGGCTCTTCACGGGCGTCGGTAAGCACCGCTACCGCGCCGATGGCCTGCAGGGCGAGCATGGTAATCACCGTTTCCACGGTACGGGTAGTGCGCAGGGCAACGAAGCTACCGGAATCAATTCTCTGGGAACACAGGCAGCACGCCGCGGATTCTACCCGTTCCAGAACGGTTTGGGCATCCAGCCACCAGGACGGGTTTCCCAGCATCTTTTTATGCGGTTCCCGCAGGGCAAGCTCTTTCAGATAGGTATGAAGCGTAATGTTTCTGGGAGTCATGGCGGTATCTCCTTTTCTTTGCTGTTACCCGCACTTTAGCATATCCCCGAAAAGCGGGCAAGCGCTCAGCGACAAACAGCGGGTATTTTAGCAATACCGCGTTTCGTCCATTACAAACGGCGCAAAAGGAGGATGAACGGCAGCCCCGGTTTGGACAGGTGCCCAAAAAAAACGGCAGACAGGGATTGAAAATTGTTGAAAACCCTGATATGATAGGATAAATTCCTTTTGGAGGGCATTGCGGCATGACCTGGCAGATCTTCTTTTCCGAAATTTTGGATACGGCCTGGGTTGCCAGCGTTTTTCTTCCGGCTCTGGCTTGGGTTCTGCTGTGCCGGGGTCTGTCTACAAAGCGGCTGAATATCCTGTACAGCCTGGCGGAGCTGGCCGTTCTGACGGCCTTGTTTTCCCTGGGAAGCGCTGTTTCCATGGTGTATTCCGGGAATATGCGCCAGGTAGTATGGGCTCTGATCCGGGGCAGCATCGCCTTTGCCTATCTGTCCATACAGGCACCCTACGGAAAGCAGACCAGCTTTGTGCTGTGGACGGCGCTTTTCGGCACCGAATGTGCTCTCACTGCCCTGGGCGGACAGCTCAGCTATCTGACAGGCGCCTTTATCGTTAAGGGCGCCCTGGAGGGGGCCGTCCGGGTGTTCTTCTTCCTTATGGAGCTCCCCGTCGCTCTGATGCTGCGCCGGATGAATTTTGACGAGTTCGGCGCGATTCCCAAAAGCGGCATGTATATGCTGCTGGCTGGGGATGTGGGCATTCTGCTGCTGCACATTGTGGAGAGCCAGTGGTTCTGCAGCGGGGTGGAGATTGTCACCACCCTGGCCATCGCCTACCTGTGCATGGTGTGCATGGAGCTGATGGCCGGAAATGCCATGTACCACATGTGCCGGGAGCAGACCGCAATTCTGACCCTGCAGGCAGAGCAGCAGCGGCTGCTCAGCGAGAAGGAGACCATGCTTGCCGCCCAAACCCGGATTGATGAGCTGCGGAGCATCCGCCACGATCTGAAAAATCAGTACGCCTATATGCAGATTCTGCTGGAAGAAGGGCGATATGCGGAATTGGGCAGCTATTTCCGCCAGGTGTCAGAGGCAATGCCGAAGCCTCTCAACTATGTGGACTGCGGCAACAATGTGATCAACAGTATTTTGAATATGGAGATCAACAAGGCTAAGCGGGAGAATATTCCGGTTGTCCACCAGCTTGTGGTGCCTCCGGTCCTGCCCTTTACCGAGGGGGATCTGTGCGCGATTCTCGTTAATCTTCTGGACAATTCCATTGAGGAGTGCCGCCGGCTGCGGGACACCACCGGAGGGGAGCCGGAAATCCGGCTGGAAATCTACCCCCAGAGGAGCTATCTTCTGATCGTATGCAGCAATCCCACCAACCGGGAGAAGCTGGAACGGAGCCCCCATGGCATCCGTACCACCAAGGGCGACGACAACCTCCACGGCTTCGGCACCCGAATCATTTCCAAGACTGCGGAACGGAACAACGGCTGCGCAGACTTTCGGCTGGAAAACGGCCGGTTTATCAGTAAGGTCATGCTGGACCTGATGGAAGGAGAGCATCATGCAGATTAAGGTTGCTATGCTGGATGACGATGTAAACGCCCTGCCGATCATTGCCGGGGCGGCCAACTCCGCTTTCCGGGCAAAGGGCATGTTGCCAGAGATTACCTGCTTCCGCTCCGGGAAAGCCCTGCTCAAAGCCCTGGAAACCACCGCGTTTCAGCTGGTGATGCTGGACATTGAGATGCCGGACATGGACGGTATTGCCGTTGGAAAGGCCATCCGGGAACGGGGCATGGAGGTGCCCATCGTCTATGTATCCGAGTGCGAAAACCGGGTCTTTGATTCTTTTCAGGTCCGGCCTCTGGGCTTTGTGCGGAAAAGTAATTTCTTAAACGACATCGCGGCGGTTACGGAGCTGTACCTCAAGACCTGTGCCCAGGAGAGCACGGGGGAGTATCTGGAATTTCAGACCCGGAGCGGGCTGCTGACCCTGAAAAGCAAGCAGATTCGATACATTGAGGGAAACCGGAACTATCAGCTGCTCTACACCGTCTCCGGTAAGGAGCCCATTGAGGTAAAAATGACCATGGACAAGCTGGAAGCCATGACGGAGCCCTACGGATTTCTCAGAATCCACAAAGGCTATCTCGTTAACTACCAGAGTATCCAGCGCATTTCCTCTACCACCGTCATATTGCAGGACGGCACCGAGCTGCCGGTAGGAAGAAGCAAGGCAGCGGACATCAAAAGCAAGTTTCTTTCTTTGCTCGGAAAATAAAAATGAAATATGCTATGACAGACCCTGGGTTTCCCGGGGCCTGTCTTTTGCTGTTCGTCCATGGACGAACGGCAGACTGTCCAGTATACAAGCAGTTCGGCACAGAGAAAAAGCCGTTCTTCCCGGGACAATGACGAATATACAGGGGGACTTGATTATTTTTTTGGGCAGAATTACGATGTTGCCAGCAAGCGGCGGAGGAATCCACCGAATGTGAATAAAAAATGAAGGAGAACGAAAAAGCATGAACATCAGCAAGAGAATCATTGCCGCACTGCTGGCGCTGGTTATGGTGTTCGGTCTGGCTGCCTGCGGCGGAGAAACCGTACAGGAAACCACTGCCAGGACCGAAGCGCCTACCGAAGCCCCGGCAGAGGCCGGCGCTGACATCACCCCCGAAGAACTGGGCTCCGGCACCGTTAAGTGGTCCGAAGAGCGCACCCCCGACGGCTACGCCATCGTTACCAACGAAGGCGGTACCACCCTGGGCTACTCCCACTCCTCCGGCATCTCCCTGATTCAGGTTGACGGCTACGCATTCAAGGACCTGAACAAGGACGGAATGCTGAACCCCTACGAGGACTGGAGAAATTCCGCTGAGGTCCGCGCCGCTGACCTGGCTGCCCGGATGGACATTGACTCCATCACCGGCCTGTTCACCCACGGCGGCTGGAGCGTCAGCACCACGGTGGACGAGACCAGCTCCGACTGGGATTACATCGTTCACGGCGGCCGGGGCGGCGTGACCCGGGGCTCCATCAGCGAAGGCTCCACCACCACCGCCGCTACCTGGAACAACGCCCTCCAGGCGGCCTGCGAGGGTCTGGATTACGGCATCCCCGCTCTGATCTCCGTTGACCCCGACCATGTTTCCGGCACCCTGGACAACATCTCGGTTTCTGTCACCTTTGATACCGATTTTGCCTTTGAGCTGGGCAAGATGCAGAGCCAGATGTACCGGGCCGTGGGCATCTCCATGCTGCTGGGTCCCCAGGTTGACCTGTGCTCCACTCCCCTGTTCCAGCGCACCTCCGGCGCTTACGCCGATGACCCCGCGCTGAGCCGGGACATCGCCAAGGCTTACATCTCCGGCCTGCAGTCCACCTGGGCTGAGGACGGCACCGACGAGGGCTGGGGCTCCGACTCCGTCTACGCTGTGGTCAAGCACTTTGCTGGCGCCGGCGCCGGTGAGGGTGGCCGTAACGACCACTTTGCCAACGGTAAGTACGATGTGTTCCCCGGCGACAACTTCGAGGCCCACCTGATCGCTTACTTTGACGGCGCTTTCCAGCTGGATTCCACCACAAAGTCCGCCGGTATTATGACCAACTACTCCGCCGCCTACTCCCGGGACGGCTCCCTGGGCGACGTGGTTGCGGGCGCTTACTCCAACTATAAGACCGATCTGCTGAAAGCCGGCGGCTTTGACGGCTTCATCATCACCGACTGGGGCATTGTCGGCGAGGGCCAGAAGTGCTGGGGCGTTGAGGAATACACCGACGCCGAGCAGTGGGCTTTGCTGATGCAGAACGGCATCAACCAGGTCGGCGGAAGCGCTGACTACGCCACCGCTCGCGAGGGCTATGACGTTCTGTGCGACTGGATGGGCGAAGCGGAAGCCGAAGCCCTGATGCGGAGCACCACCACGGGCACCCTGAAGCTGTACTTCAACCTGGGTCTGTTCGACAACGCCTATGTCAGTCTGGACTACGCGCAGAATACCCTGTGGACTGCCGAGACGGATGCCATTGCGCTTGCTCAGCAGGAAAAGAGCATTGCCATGCTGAAGAACAACGGCTTTGTTAAGGAAGCCACCGATTCCGACGAGAAGCTCACCGCTTACGTTCCCTACGTCTTCACCGCCGCTACCGAAGGAAACTCCTCCGCCGAAGGTTCCCCCGCTTCCTGGGGTCCCGCTATGAACCTGGATTCCGTTGCGAAATACTATAACGTTGTGACCGACTCCGTCGGCGAGCCCACCGGCGAGCCCGACGCTGACGGCAATCCCACCTACACAGAGAACGACATCGTCCGTGCCTCCGCCGCGGACCTGGCCAAGTGCGACCTGGCTATTGTTCCCATCAACGATCCCTTCACCGGTGCCGATCAGGACGAGGAAGGCAACTACCTGCCCGGCTCCCTGCAGTTTGAAGCCTACACTGCCGACACCGCCCGCCGTGAGTCCATCGCCGGCGACACCGTCTCCGAGATCATCAACGACGGCTACGGCACCAAGACTCAGGTGACTCAGGAGAACCGTTCCTACTACGGCAGATCTGTCGGCAGAGCCAGCAACTACGCCGAGTATGAGATGCTGCAGTACGTTGCCAGCGCTGTTCCCGAAAGCTGCACCGTGGCCCTGCTGGTCTGCGCGGACAACGCCATGATCTGGAACGAGGTCGAGCCTCTGTCCGATGTCATCCTGTACTACTTCGGCTCCGCGTTCATGAACGGCAGCTGGTTCAAGGACGAGGCAATTCTGAATGTCCTCTCCGGTAAGGCTGAGCCTTACGCCCTGCTGACCCTGCAGCAGCCCGCCAGCATGGAAGCCGTCGAGGCCCAGCTGGAGGATGTATGCCGTGACTGCGAGTGCTATGTGGATTCCAACGGCAACACCTACGACTTCGCTTTCGGCCTGAACTGGTCCGGCGTTATCAACGACGCGCGTGTGCAGAAGTACTCCGCCGCGCCTCTGACCGAGTGCGAGAACCTGGACTTCTTCTACGCCAACTAAACCTGTCCCGATTCCCTTCGTAATCTGACCCACCGCGCAGAGCAGAGCGCGCTCTGCTCTGCGCGGCTTTTTCTTCTCCAGGGAAACTCTGAATCATTCGTCTGCGGCTTAAGCAGCGAATCTTTTACCCCAGTCGTGCAGTTTGAAAAGTGGGAAAGACATCCAGTATTCCCTCACTTTTCAAACTTTCGCCTGTGGCAAAATCTTCTGCTGCCAGCTCTTGCCTCTTTATTCAGAGCTTCCCCAGTTTTCAAAACCAAGGGAGGTAACTTCGTGATAGACATTCTCATTAACCTGCTTACGCCCATGTTTGAGGCTATGGGCGCCAGCGCCGCCGATGTTTCCAACTACATCCAGGGACTGTCTGGCTATATCTACGCCATTTTCGGCCTGCTGGCCGTTATGATAGCGGTCATGGTGGCCGCCCACTTCGTTGTAAAAAAGGGTACCCGGCATGTGGTGCGCTGGTCCGCCGTCCTGGCCTTTGTGATGGCGGTGGTGCTGATCGTCAATCTGATCTGCTACGGCCCCATGTACGCCACCGTTTCCGGCGTGCTGAACGCCTCCCGGGCGGAGATCTCCGATGATGTTTCCGGTAACTCCCGGGCCGTTATCCAGAGAACCGGCGAGGAGGGCATGGTCCTGCTGAAAAACACCGGACTGCTGCCCCTGAAGAGCGATGTCAGCAGCCTGAATGTGTTTGGCTGGTCCTCTGCATATCCTGTGCTGGGCGGCACTGGCTCCGCTGCCAGCGGCACCGTCAAGGGAGAGATGGTGGGTATCCTGGATTCTCTGCAGAATGCGGGCTATGCCACCAATGAAGAGCTGACAAAACTTTACACCGACTATGCCGCTTACTGGAACGGTGAACGTCCCTCCATCACCATGAATACCCAGGAATGGACCTGCCCCGAGCCCGCGATGGAAAACTATACCGACGCGGTCATGAAGAACGCCAAGAGCTTCTCCGACACCGCCGTGATCGTCATTGCCCGCAGTGGCGGTGAAAACGCCGACCTGCCCACAGACATGGGTGCGGTGCTGAAAGGCACCTACGATGTGGCCAAGACCGGCATTGTCCAGGAAGCTGTCAGCGCCAACTACAGCTATACCGCAGGCTACGCCTATTCCAACACCCCCGGTGTGGATGACTGGCAGGCTGGAGAACACTACCTGGAACTGAGTTATACCGAAAAGGAACTGGTGAAGCTGGTCACCTCCAATTTCAGTAGCGTCATCGTAGTTATCAACGCCAACAACCCCATGGAGCTGGGCTGGGTTGAGGATTACAGCAATATCGGCGCCGTGATCCTGGCCCCCGGTACCGGAGCCACCGGTATGACCGCTCTGGGCGAGATCCTGAGCGGCACCGTGAACCCCTCCGGCAAGACCGTGGACACCTATGTCTATGACCTGACCGCCGTTCCCAATTTTCATAACTCCACCAACTCCGGCAACCATCTGTATCAGAATGTGGGTGACATCACCAAGGTCCTTGCCCGTGAGGACACCACCTCCCAGGGCGTGATTTCCTTTACCGATTACGTTGAGGGCGTCTACATGGGCTACAAGTTCTATGAAACCGCTTCTGATGACGGCGTAATCGACTACGATGCCGCGGTTCAGTATCCCTTCGGCTACGGCCTGAGCTATACCACCTTCACCCAGGAGATTACGGACTTCTCCGAAAGCAAGGATTCGGTATCCCTGAAAGTAACCGTCACCAATACCGGCAGCGTTGCCGGACGGGATGTGGTGGAGCTGTATTATACGCCTCCCTATACCGATGGCGGCATCGAGAAAGCCTCTGTGAATCTCATCGACTTTGAAAAGACCGAGCTTCTGGAGCCTGGCGCTTCCCAGACTGTGGGCTTCACCATCGCGAAGGAAGATATGGCTTCCTACGATTCGGCCTGCATCAAGACCGCTTCCGGCGGCTATATTCTGGAAGCCGGAGAATATGTCCTCTCCATCCGTTCCGACTCTCACACCGTACTGGATTCCAAGAGCTTCACGGTATCGTCCGACATCGATTACAGCAAAAACGGACGTTCCAGCGACAAGGTCACTGCCACTAACCAGTTTGATTACATCGAGGGCCACGGGGAAACCCTGTCCCGTAAGGGCGGCTTTGCCAACTACGACAAGGCAACCGCCGCGCCTGCTGACGATGCTTTCCAGATGTCCAAAGAGCAGCAGAACGAGATTAAGGCCATTACCACCCGCTACAAATCCGAGGATTACGACAATCCCGACGATGTGATGCCCACCACCGGTGCTAAGGGAAACATGACCCTGTCCCAGCTTACCGGAAAGAGCTATGAGGACTCCGATTGGGAGAAGCTTCTGAACCAGATGAGCGTGGATGACATGGTGACTCTGGTCAATACCGGCGGCTGGCAGACTGCGGAGATTTCCTCCATCGGTAAAATCGCCACCTCCGACTGTGACGGCCCCAACGGTTTGAGCAATTATGTTACCGGCTCTAACGGCACCCGGTTCACCACCTCCGTCATGCTGGCTCAGACCTGGAGCAAGGAAGTGGCAGCAGCTTATGGCGATGCCATGGGGCAGGAATTTGCCAATGCCAATAACTACGGCTGGTACGGCCCCGCTATGAACCTCCACCGCTCCGCGTTCTCCGGCCGGAACTTCGAGTACTTCTCTGAGGACGCTGTCCTGTCCGGTCTCATGGCCTCCCAGGAGGTAAACGCCGCTGCCAAGTACGGTGTCTACGCCTACCTGAAGCATTTCGCGGCCAACGACCAGGAAACCAACCGCTGCGCGTTCCTGCTGACCTACATGACCGAGCAGACCCTCCGGGAAGACTGCCTCAAGCCCTTTGAAATCGTTGTCAAGAACTTCGACTTTGACAGCGGTGTGCTGGGCATGATGACCGCCTACAACTGGCTGGGCACCCATCCTGTTATCAGCAATTCCGAGCTGCTCCAAACCGTTCTGCGGGATGAGTGGGGCTTCCGGGGCGTGGTCATTTCCGACTACAACGGCTCCTACGGTTATCAGAAGACCGACTCCGCTATCCGCAACGGCAACGACCTGATGCTGGGCTACGGCATGTCAGAGAGTAATAAGCTGGAAAATTTGGAGTCCCCCACTCTGGTAAAGGCTCTGCGCCAGGCCTGCAAGAACATTCTCTACACTGTTGCCAACAGCGGTTACTATGCAGACGGTTCCGCCGGCAACGGCGGCATGAGCAACATGAATAAAATCTTCATGGCTGTTGATGTGTGCACGGTCCTGCTGGTCTGCGGTATGGAAACCCTGGTGATCCTGCGCTGGCTGAAAAAGAAAAAGGCTGTGGTGATCGTTACCGAAACCGCTTCGGAGGATCCCGCAAATTCCTGATTGCCTGTTTCCTTCTTCTCTCACACCCGGCCCTCTTCGGAGGGCTGGGCCTGAGAAGAACACAGATCCGAGAGCCGGGGGATCCGGCTTTGGGATTTGTGCGGTTGACTTGATTTGAGGAGTGAGCATTATGAAATTACATGAAATCATCGGGAAACTGACCCTGGAAGAAAAGGCGGCGCTACTCCAGGGCTGGAGCACCTGGACTACCCGGGAAGTACAGCGCCTGGGGATCCCTGCCATTTTCCTGTCCGACGGGCCTCACGGCCTGCGCAAGCAGGCGGGAGCGGGGGACCATCTGGGCCTGAACGCTTCCGTTCCCGCTACCTGCTTCCCCACCGCCGCCACCATGGCAAACTCCTGGGATGTGGAACTGGGCGAGGAGCTGGGCCGTGCCTTGGGCGAAGAAGCCGCCGCGAACGATGTGCACATGGTGCTGGGCCCGGGCCTTAACATGAAGCGCTCCCCCCTGTGCGGACGGAACTTCGAGTATTTTTCCGAGGATCCGTACCTGGCAGGAAAGATGGGCGCTGCTTACATCCGGGGCATCCAGGCAAACGGCGTTGCCGCCTGCCCCAAGCACTTCGCCGCCAACTCCCAGGAGCTGCGGCGGATGTGCATGGACTCCGTGGTGGATGAGCGGACACTGCGGGAAATCTACTTAACCGCCTTTGAAATGGCCGTCACCGAGGGCAAGGCCAAAACCATCATGTCCAGCTACAACATGGTCAACGGCACCTATGCCAACGAAAACGCCCACCTTCTTACGGAAATCCTCCGGGGTGAGTGGGGCTTTGACGGCTTTGTGGTCACCGACTGGGGCGGAGACAACGACCACGCGGCAGGCGTAAAGGCAGGCTCCAACCTGGTAATGCCAGCTCCCGGCCCGGACTGCGCCATCGGCCTCGTTCAGGCTGCCAAAGCGGGCCGGGTTTCCGAAAAGGAGCTGGACAAGCGGGTAGAAGAGCTTCTGAATGTGGTGTTTTCCACCAGTGAGGCGGTTTCCAAGGCGCCCAAGACCTTTGACAAGGAAGCCCACCACGCCATTGCCCGGAAATGTGCCGAAGGCTCCATCGTCCTGCTGGACAACGACGGCATTCTGCCCTTGGACAAAAGCTGCACGGCGGCGATCATCGGCGACTTTGCCGAGGCACCCCGGTACCAGGGAGCAGGCTCCAGTCAGGTTAACCCAACAAAGCTGGATGATTTGAAAAGTGCGCTGGAAAATTCCGGTCTGGAAATCACCGGATTTGCCCAGGGCTTCTCCCGCACCGATCCCAAACCGGATAACAGCCTGATCGCTCCGGCAATTCTGCTGGCGAAAATGTCGGATGTGGTGATCCTCTGTGTGGGTCTGGATGAAATCGCGGAATCCGAGGGCTTGGACCGGGTATCCATGGAGCTGAGCCAGGGACAGAGAATGCTTCTCGATGAGATTTATAAGGTTAACCGTAATATCATTTTGGTGCTCTCCGGCGGCGCGCCTTTTGTTATGCCGGAACGGCATAAATATAAAGCAGCCATCCATGGCTACCTGGGCGGTCAGGCGGGTGCGGGTGCCATGGCGGACGCCCTGCTGGGTAAGGTCAATCCCTCCGGCAAGCTGAACGAGACTTGGCCGGAGAAGCTTTCGGACAACCCCTCCTATCCTTATTTCCCCAGCAAAGAGCGCACCGCCGAATACCGGGAGGGCTTGTACATCGGCTACCGTTACTACGATACCGCCGGTGTGCAGGTGAGATATCCCTTCGGCTATGGACTCAGCTACACCAGCTTTGCCTATTCCGATATTTCCGCTTCGAAAGATTCCGTCACCTTTACCATCACCAATACCGGCAAAGTTGACGGCGCAGAGGTGGCCCAGGTGTACGTCTCCTGCAAGGACGGGAAGGTGTTCCGGCCCAATAAAGAGCTCAAAGGCTTTGCAAAGGTGTTCCTGAAAGCGGGGGAGCGCAAAACCGTCACCGTTGCGCTGGATGACAAGGCCTTCCGCTACTTCAATGTAAAGACTGACCGCTGGGAAGTGGAACCAGGGAACTATGTGATCTGTGTGGCCTCCAATGTAAATGATGTCCATCTGACGGAAACCCTCTGGGTGGAGGGCACAGAAGCGCCCACGCCCTACGGCGAGCTGCTCAGTTACGAAAGCGGAAAAATCCAGCAAGTAAGCGATGCCGAGTTTGAGACGCTGTTGGGGCATCCCATTCCCGACGGCCACTGGAGCGGCGAGCTGACCAGGAACGACGCCATCTGCCAGCTGTACTACGCGAAATCTGCCCCGGCAAGACTGGTGTACAGGATTCTGACCAGTCTGAAAAACAAGGCCGAAGCCAAGGGAAAACCGGACCTGAATATCCTGTTCATTTACAACATGCCCTTCCGTGCACTGGGCAAGATGGCGGGCGGCATGGTCAGTGACAAGATGGTGGACGACATTGTGTTCCTGGTCAACGGCCACTTCTGGCGGGGACTGGGACGGGTCATCGCGGACTTCTTCCGTAATATGAGTCGCAACAAGGCATTTATGAAGAAATTGGAAGCAGAACCGGCTAAGGAGGCTAATGTATGAACGCAATCAAAAACTGGTGGGGTTCCTTCGCCCAGAAACATCCCGAACTGTCCAAATGGGTCCGGGAGGGCGGCCTGTTCGTCATCGTCAGCAACCTGATCACGGTATTCAAGTATTTCCTGCTGACCTTCCTGCCCGCGGCCTTTGCATTCCTAGGCTCCCGGGACTTTGGTTTCCCCGGCATTGACCTGACGCTGTTCGGCATTGACTTCAAGTGGTACATCATCGGCTACGGCGCGGATCAGGGGGGCATTGCCTACTTCACCGCCTACATGATTGCCATGGTCATTGGCGAGGTCATCAACTTCTTCATCCAGCGGGGCTGGGTGTTCCGGAGTAAGGGAAACATCGCCTGGCAGGGCATGTGGTACGTCATCGCGTTCTGCATCGTCACCTGTGTGGTTAACTCCATCAACTGCATCTGGGTGGCCGTGGCCGGGTACTTCGTTCCCGCGTGGCTGTATAACATCGGCACCACGGTCCTGAATGGCGGCGTTTCCATGGTTGTCTTCTTCTTCGTCAACAAGATCATCTTCCCCGAGGGGGAGCCCCAGAAGAAAGAGATTCGCTAAGTCAGGCCCGGGCGTCTTCCTCCATACCCGGGGCATTGAAAATCCCACATTCCCCTCTTTGAGGCGAAATGTGGGATTTTTGTAATTTCTCCAAGCGGCGTTTCTCCCCTTGACGAAAATTATGCATCCGTCTGCTGCAGTAATTCCAGTATTAACTGTGCACCAAGCTGGAGTCCTGCCAGGAAAGCGATACGCTCGTGTTCCGCGCAGAGAGCTCCCACAAGGAAAAACACCCGATCATTATCCTTTAAGGACAATTCCTCCAGGCAAGCGTTCAAATTGGCGCTTGCCTGTTTTGTTTTCTCATTGCTCATATTATGACATTCCGAATAATGCCAGTACAGGGAGTCCAGAGCTGGGAAATCGCAGTCGTCATCAAACTGGATCGGGTGGATTTCCACATAGGCTTTCAGCTTTTCAAGATAGGCTTTCATGTACATCACCGCTTTCAAAAGATTTGTGTGATGTTACCTTGGAATGTGCAGTTTTGCAACTGTCTATTATGCCGATTTTTTTGCTCAAAATTCACCCCAGCGAACATCAAGGCGGGCAGCACAGTTTTTTATACCTGGGAGAAAGAGTTGCCCTGTGCCACTTGACGGAGGAGACGGGATACGCACCGCCAGATTGGAATTGCGCTATCTCTGCATAATTTCCGAAGCCGCTCCAACGCGGCTTCTTTTGCTTTGTATACCCCGTCCGGGGTGAGCATCTCTTCAAAAGACAGGTCATCCACAGATTTTTGTTCAAAACCAAAGACACCATAGCAGCTTCCAAGGATATACTGCTCCTTCGCAGACAATTTACGGAATTGTTGCTCCAGCAGTTCTATCTGAATCTTTTTCAGAACGGAATGTTCAACGGATTCGGTGATCGGGCAGTTCTGTTCTTCCTCATACAGTGCATCAAAGGAAACGGCGTGGGTGTTGTGATTGATAAGCAGTGCAGCACGAGCCGGTGTGATTCCAAGTTCTTTTGCCACGGCATCTACAGCCAGATTCGCCTCGTTGTATAGCCGCTGCGCTTTGCGGACAAGTTCCATCTGGTGTTTACTGAGCGGAATACTCCCCGTGTTCTTTTCAAGGTAACGGTACATGGCTCCCTGAAGATGGGGGTACAGGTATGTAGTCAGGCGTGATTTTTCCGGATCATAAGTTCGGCTGCGGAGTAATTCCAGGAAGGCCAGCATACCCACACTGCACAGTTCTTCAATATCAGAATAGTTGAAAGTATCTGCCGCTCTGACTGCGACAGATCGAATGAAATCTCTATTATTCCGGCACAGTTGTTCCAGCGCTTGGCTGCTGCCCTGGTAGTACGCCCGCACCAATTCCTCATTGGTCATAGGATCATCTCCTGACTGGTTCTTTCTTTGGATGCCCTACAGGGTTGGATTTCCTTTTCACACCGCAGAGGGGATACAGGTTTTTGGATTCCAGGGATTTCTCAAAATCTGCGTATGTAATTCCGGAATGAATTTTTGCCGCATGGTATAGCTCTTCCGCCTTTGCTTTCAGTGATAGCTTTTCCTTTTCTGTGATGATCCCCCTGGAACAGTCCTTGGTGATCCGCTGCAGGCAGCGCCGCAGGGCATCCATCTTGGGATCATCTTCAGGTGTTTCCTTTCTGCGGGTAAGCCGGTAGCCCATTTGTGCGCAGGTGTATTTTGGATTATCCGGAGCCGGGTTGTCGCAGTATTTTGTGTGGAGCCGTTTTGTCAGCAGGAAAAACCGTCCGCAGTATTCACACTGCCGAATGAGATGCCCGGCTTCCAGTGCTTTGTAGAAATCAATCTTCAAAAGCATCAGCAAATCGTCCGAGGTGTACGTCTCCACAATTTGAAAATCACCAGATGCAGAAGCCGCATTTCCGGATTCAAAGTCCAGCGTGATTGGCTTGTTGCGGTGGTACGCATACAGATACCCTTTCTTTTCATCCCGCAGGTAGATGGGATAGTAATTATCCGTCAGTCGTTTTACTGCTTCAGAAATGCTGCCGGAATTCAGTTCTTGTATTGGCATAACACCGTTCCGGATGAAATGACCGATAACGGTATGAAAAAACGAGATATCCGTCACAATCCCCTTGAAATAGCTGAAGTACTCCCGGTACGCGGGCCAATCCTTGTATGTGAGGACCGTTGTTTCCCAGAAAACAGACCAGTCCCTTTGCAGCAGGTCAAGCAGCGGATATTCACGCAGGAGTGTCTCCAGTTTCAGATAAGCATCATTCGCCTGAAACCAGAGAGCATAATCTCCGATGTCTTCATACTGCTGGGCAAGTGCCCTGCCCTTTCTCAGAAGATCATACATTTCCTGGATCCTACAGCTGGGGGTGTTCAAAATCTGCACAGAGAGTTCTCCTAAAGTAAATTCCTGTCCATAGATGCGGATGAGCTTTCTGTCAACGCTGAAGGTAATACGATCTATCATTTGTAACCTCTCCCAATTTGTCAGGACAAACGGAAATAACCTGTCCCGGAATACTATGAGTTTAGCAAAAAATGTCCACAATGTATGTAGAAGAATGTCGAGGCCAATGTGTTTGGTTCGACGTTCTTACTTTTTTGTGGGAGGAGGTGAGATAATGGAAAAGGAACTGATGGCTGTGGATGGAGAAACACTATGGGATCTGGAATTCGGTGCCCAGCGGTTTTGCATTCGCGGTCTGCTGCCGCAAGGGCTGTGTATCCTGGGCGGCGCGCCGAAGATCGGGAAATCCTGGCTGGTGCTGGACTGGTGTATCCGAATCGCAAAGGGTGAACCAATCTGGGACATGGATACTACCCAGGGCACAACGCTGTACCTGTGTCTGGAGGACACCCTCCAACGGGTGCAGCACCGGGTGTACTGTATGTCGGAGGAAGCAACGCCCAATGCCTACTTCGCAACTGCGGTAGGTACGCTGGCGGATGATCTGGAGGAGCAGATTTCTTCCTTTCTGCTGTCACACCCGGATACGGTTCTGGTGGTGGTCGATACCTTTCAGATGGTGCGTGGAAATACAAATGATCCGTCCTATGGTAGTGACTATCAGGATATGCAGCGGCTGAAGCGCATTGCCGACAAGTATGGGATCACCATTCTGCTGGTACACCATCTGCGAAAGCAGGGTGACCGGGATCCTGTGAACCGGCTCTCCGGGACAACGGGCATCAGCGGTGCGGTGGACGCGGTGTTCGTTCTGGACAAAAAAGAGCGGTCGCAGAACACAGCACTGCTGGTGTGCACCGGGCGGGACATTGAGTACCGGGAGCTGGAACTGAGGTTCTCCAAGGAACGGTGCGTGTGGGATCTGGTATCCGACAGTGCAGAGCATCCGGAGCAGTTACTGCCGCCGGAGCTGAATGCCTTTCTGGGGTACATGAAGGAAGTGCGGTTCTACTCTGGTGGAAACACGGAACTGTCTGAGACGTTCAATATGTTCTCCGGCAGTAACATTGAACCCAAACGGCTCAAGCAGCTGATGAACTGTTCCAAGGAAGCGCTGCGGGAGCTGGGGCTGACTTTTCGCAGCTACCGGAGCAACGGTCAGCGGCTGGTGGAGGTGCGGTACGTCGAGCCAGTGACGCAAGTGCCGCAAGTGACGCAGAAAACCGGCCCCTAGATTTTGTGTCCCTTGCGTTCCTTGCGGCACTGCTCTGCCAGAAAAGCCCCTGTGCGCCGGATTTGGAGCCGTAGCGAGCGGTTTCCGGACTTTTCCGAGCCGCGGAGGGTAGTAACCCCACCGGAGGTGGACAGCCGGAATAACCCCAGTTTTCAACCCACTTTGGCCCGACCCTCAAATTCGGTGCCGTAGACAACGAAAAGCCGCCTGCAGGCGGCGGGATTTCCCAGACCATCCCGGGGGCCCCATAAAGTCGAATGGACTTTATGGGGAGAGGAGGAGCACGGATACAGGCGGAGCTTTCCGTAAGGAAAGCGGAGCGGTGTACCCGTCGCTCCGACGACGGGGCAAGCAGAGCGTCCGGCTGTCCGCCTGACGCACCCCCAGCCCCTTAAGGGGAGAACCGGGCGGAAGCCCGGACCCACTTTGACCATATCACGAAATGGAGGAATTCAATGCCAGAAAATCGAAAACGAAGTATGACCCTGACCATCCGGGTTACTCCCGGAGAAAAAGCTGCCATTCTGAGGAAGGCAGAACAGGCGGGTTTAAGCCTGACGGACTACCTTGTGACGGCCGCGCAGAGTACCCAGATTTTTGTAGCGGAGGACATAAAACCGATGCTGACGGAACTGAAGCGCATCGGCAATAACCTGAACCAGATCACCGCCAAAATCAATGTGGGAGCCTTCAAGTCCTACAATTTCAGCGAAGTTATTGCGTGGCAGAGTAAACTCTATGAGGAGCTTGTCCGTATCGGAGGTAAGGGTTGGCAACTGTAACCTACATTAAGGAATCCAAGCAGCACATCAGCGCCATGAAGGCTGTCATGTGCTACTGTCAGCGGGAGGACAAGACCACCGATCCGCAGACAGGGCACCGCTATGTCAGCGGGGTTGACTGCAATGGAGCCAGTTCTTTCACGGAATTTCTCGCCACCAAAACCGCCTACGGCAAGCTGGATGGAATCAATTTCTACCAGTATGTGCAATCCTTCTCTCCCAGAGAGAACGTCACCTATGAGCAGGCCCACGCCATCGGATTGGAGTTTGCCCAGCGGGCGTGGCCGGGGCATGAGGTACAGGTGACCACCCACTGCGATGCCCAGCATATCCATACCCACTTTGTGATCAACTCCGTCAGCTTTGAAACCGGGCTGAAGCTGCACCAGACCCCGAAAACCCTGCGGCAGCTCCGGCAGATCAGTGACGAAATCTGTAAGTCCCACAACCTCTCCGTTCTGCCCCAATATAAGAGCGGCGGACGGAAGATGACTCCCCGGGAATACCGGGCAGCCCGAAAGGGGCAAAGCTGGAAATTCCGGCTGATGTACAATATTGGGGAAGCTATGAAAACCAGCGCCAGCCGGGAGGATTTCATACGGCAGATGCAGCGCCGGGGGTATGAGGTTTTGTGGAGCGACAAGCGAAAATCCATCACCTACACCTGCCCCAACGGAATGAAGTGCCGGTGTGAAAAACTGCATGATGACAAGTATTTAAAGGAGCGGATGGAACATGAATTTGAACAACGAAAGCAGCTCTTTGAAGGAGTTCTCCTTAGAAGAGCTGGTGAAAATGAATGGGGACGCAATGGCAGTTATGGACGAGGTGCCATACCAGCCCATCGTCTACGCGGTACCCGTGGAATGGTTGGAGAGCTGGAAGAAGCTTCTGGACAATGCAGTGCGGTTCCAGCCAACCTTGTACGGGCATCTTGCCCCTCTGGCAACGCAGGAGCAGCTGCAGAAACAGGAGATGCAGCTGAAGGCGGAACTGGGGATTGCCAAGCGCGAGATTCTGAAACGCATAGAGATAATGGAGAAACAGGGTGGGAGTTCGAGAGAGAAATTTTTCTCCGAACTGTCCAAGCTTCACTCCGGTACACTCAGGGAAATGCGGGAGGAATCCGCCAGACAGGGCAGGAAGCAAACGCGGTTTCTCTGGGCGACGACATTGGCATCGGCGGTGCTGTCGGCATTGGTCTGCGGGGGATTTCTGCTCTTAGCCGCCTGACGGACAACGATTCTGACGACCCGGAGGAGCAGAAGCGAAAGCAGGAAGCGGTCCAAGCGGCAAACAATGTGGGCGCTGTTCTGGGACTGGCAATCGGTGCATTTTCAACATTTACAAAAGATAATCAATCCCTCACTCGGACACCTGATGAGAACATAAGTATCGAGGAGGAAGAAGATTTCAACGAGTTCCTTGCTCGGCTGGACGAGGAATATGGGTACGAAGAACAGCAGCAGATGATGTGATCTGCTGCCGGCACGAAGGAGGGAATGCCTATAATGAATGATCCCGTTTGGGAGAGAAAGAGAAATACAAATAATTTAGTGGATAGTATTACAAGTTTCGATGCCGAAAATATGTTGCGTTTGTCAATAGCTTTCCAAAGCGCTTTCGGGTATTGTGTGTGCTGCCAAAATACAGTTGCCGTGTCCTTTATGGGCGGACAATCCAGAGGGGTGCGGTGACAATGGAGCAAGACATTTTCGTTCACGATGACTACTGTGCCGGAGCACGCAGCGAAGATGTTCGGAAGATCCTGTCTGAAATCACCACACTGATCACAGAAGCAATCCTCCGAAGCGCATCTGAGACGAAAAAACGTGACACGGTTGCGTAACTGCTTGGCGGAGGGGAAGTGCGAAATTGGCACGATACTTGATGTACTTAAGAAAGTCCAGAATGGACACGGATTATGAGGAAGTCTCTGTGGAGGAAACCCTGTCCCGTCACCGGCAGATCCTGGAGAAATTCTGCAAGGATAAGAAGCTGAATGTGGTGGAGGTTCTGGAGGAAGTGGTGTCCGGCGAATCTCTGGCAGCCCGTCCTCAGATGATGCGCTTGCTGGAGCTGGTCAGTACAGGTTCCTATGCAGGAGTGGTCTGCATGGATATCGAGCGACTGTCCAGAGGTTCCTCCATGGAATCCGGCTATATCATGCAGGTTTTTCAGACCAACTGCTGTAAGATCATTACCCCCGGAAAAACCTACGATCTGCAAAATGAATCCGATGAGCAGTTCACGGACATGAAGTTCATGTTCAGCCGCTACGAGCTGAAAACCATCAATAAGCGCTTGGTTCGTGGCCGGAATCAGTCCGCATCCGAGGGGAAGTTCATGGGGTCCATGGCTCCCTATGGATACCGGGCGTACAAGCTTCCCGGTGTAAAAGGAAACAGTCTGTGCATTGAACCGGAGGAAGCCAAGGTGGTGCAGATGATTTTTGATATGTACGGTCAGCAGGGCATGGGCTACAATGCGATAGCCTATGCCCTAAATGATATGCGCATCCCCGCTAGGAAGGGTGCGTGGAGCCAGACCTCGGTAGCAAACATCCTGACCAATGAGGTCTATCTGGGGAAAATCCGTTGGCGCAGGGAGCCTGTCAAGCGGGTCATTAAGGATGGGATGTTAGCTAAGAAGCGTATTCAAAATGACGATTACGAGCTTTACGACGGCTTACATGAACCAATTATCACAGAAGAACAGTGGGAGCGGGTGAAAGCGGCGCAGATTCAGAGGAATCACACCTCTAACCATACCGAAAGGCAGTTAAAAAATCCCTTTGCAGGCGTTCTGTTCTGTGAAAAATGCGGAGGGATTATGAAACGGTATATTCCCCATGCCAAGAAAAATCCGACACCGTGGTACAGGTGCACCACCCGGAACTGTGATTGCAAAATGGTGAAGTGCGAGGTGGCGGAGACAGAAATTCGCCATGCCATGCAGGAATGGCTGGAAGAATACAGAATCCGGATTGAGGCGGGTCAGCCGTCGGCAATCGATCCCATTGATACAGCATTGGAAACGGTTCGCGGACAGCTTGCCAGTTTGCAGCTCCAGCAGGAGAACATCTGTGAGTATCTGGAAAAGGGGATATATACTGTGGAGATGTTTACAAAACGGAGTAACGCACTGTCAAAAGAAATCAAGCAGCTTCAATCTTCTGAGGCCGATCTTCTTCGCCAGAGAGGGGAAGGCAATCAAAAAAGGCAGGCTGCCGCCGAGATCATCCCCACCACCCAGCATATTCTGGACAGCTATTCGATGCTGTCAACGGAAGAGAAAAACAGGCTATGGAAACTGGTCATGAAAAAGGCGACGGTATACCGGACACCGGAGGGAGAAATGACGATTCATATATACCCGAATCTTCCAAAGTAAAACCCTATCTATAGGCGGGCAATACTACATTTTTTGAAAAATCACCCTGACTCTATCGACTTTCAGCCCCCAGCCATGATATAATGGAAAAAATTTCATGGAAGGGGGCTGACATCATGCCTGAGCAGACGAAAAAGGCACCGTGTGGTATTGGTGTGCTGGCCCATGTGGACGCGGGGAAGACCACGCTCAGCGAGGCGATGCTGTACGTCAGCGGCGCAAAGCGAACCCTTGGGCGGGTGGATCATCAGGACGCCTTCCTGGATACCCACGCCCTGGAACGGGCGCGGGGGATTACAATTTTCTCCAAACAGGCGCGGCTGGAAACCCCTCACCGGGCCGTTACCCTGGTGGATACCCCGGGCCATGTGGACTTTTCCGCCGAAGCGGAGCGCACCATGCAGATTCTGGACTGCGCCGTGCTGGTGGTGAGCGGCACCGACGGGGTGCAGGCCCATACGCTGACATTGTGGCGGCTGCTTCAGCGGTATCAGGTGCCCACCTTCCTGTTCATTAACAAAATGGACCTGCCGGGCATGGAAAAAGGGACGCTTCTGAAGCAGCTCCGGGAGCAGCTCAGCCCCGGCTGCGTGGATTTTTCCGCCCCCAAAGCGGAAATCGCGGAAAACGCCGCCCTGTGCGACGAGGCGCTGCTGGAAAGCTATCTGGAAACCGGCGCCGTCACCGATGGCAGCCTCAGGGGGCTGATTGAAAACCGGAAGCTGTTTCCCTGCTGCTTCGGCTCCGCCCTGAAGCTGGAGGGCGTGACGGAATTGCTGGAAATTCTGGATAAATGCGCACCGGAACCGGCATACGGCACGGAATTCGGTGCGAAAGTCTACAAAATCTCCCGGGATGCCCAGGGTGCCCGCCTGACCTGGCTGAAGGTCACCGGCGGCAGTCTGCGGGTGCGCTCGCCAATGCGTTATGTAAATCAAAAGGGGGAAGCCCGGGAGGAAAAGGCTGTCCAGCTTCGGCTGTACTCCGGGGAGAAGTTCACCGCTCCGGAGGAGGTATCCGCCGGACAGCTGGCTGCGGTGACGGGGCTTTCCGAGACCTGGGCGGGGCAGTCCCTCGGGGCGGAAGCACCGGGACAGCCCTATGTTCTGGAGCCGGTGATGACCTACCGGGTGAACCTCCCCGCCGGCGCCGATCCGGCCCAGGTGCTGCCGAAGCTCCGCCAGCTGGAGGAGGAAGATCCTCAACTCCATCTGCTCTGGGAAAACGGGCAGATCCATGTGCAGATCATGGGCAGAGTGCAGCTGGAAGTCTTCCGGAGCCTGGTGCAGGAGCGCTTCGGGCTGGAGGTGACCCTAAGCGACCGGCGGATTTTTTACAAGGAAACCATTGAAAATACGGTAGAAGGCGTCGGGCATTTTGAACCTCTGCGCCACTATGCCGAGGTGCATCTGCTGCTTCAGCCCCTGCCCCGGGGCAGCGGGCTGGCATTCGCCACACAGTGCCCCACGGACGTGCTGGACGGCAATTACCAGCGGTTGATTCTGACCCATCTGGAAGAGAAGGTGCACCGGGGCGTACTCACCGGCGCGCCCATTACGGACATGCGCATCACCCTGCTGGTGGGCAAGGCCCACTTAAAGCACACCGAGGGCGGCGATTTCCGGCAGGCCACCTACCGGGCCGTCCGCCAGGGGCTGATGCAGGCGAAGTCCGTTCTGCTGGAGCCGTGGTACGCCTTTACCCTTACCATGCCCTCGGAACAGATCGGACGGGCCATCACGGACATCCGGGCCATGGGCGGCGAGTTTGAAGCGCCGGAGGCCAGGGGGGCGCTGTCCACCCTGAAAGGGCTGGTTCCCGCCTCGGAGGTGAAGGACTACGCCGACACCCTGGCGGCCTACACCCAGGGCCGGGGCCGCCTGCAGCTGACCCTCCACGGCTACGCCCCCTGCCACAACGCCGACGCGGTCATCGCGGAAACCGGCTACGACCCGGAGGCCGATCTGGAAAACACCCCGGACTCCGTGTTCTGTGCCCACGGGGCGGGGTTCAACGTCAAATGGAATCAAGTGCCGGAATACATGCATCTGGCAAGCGGCCTGAAGGAGGAAAAAGCCCCCGAGATCATCACCCGCAACCTCCGGGTGGATGATAAAGAGCTGGAAAAGATTATGGAGCGGGAGTTCGGCCCCATCCGCCGGCCTCAGTACGGCGCCGCAGCCAACCGTCCCGCCACGGAGGAGATTACCATCCGCACCCCCCGGCAGAAATACATCATCGTGGACGGCTACAACATCATTTTCGCCTGGGAGAAGCTGGCGGCTCAGGCCAGGGACGATCTGGACGCCGCCCGGCGGCAGCTGTGCGACACCCTGTCCAGCTACGCAGGATTCACCAGGTGCCGCCTGGTGGTGGTGTTCGACGGCTATAAGCAGAAGGGAAATCCCGGGGAAAAGCGGCAGTTTCACAACATTCAGGTGGTCTACACCAAAGAGGGTGAAACGGCCGACGCCTACATTGAAGCCCTGGCCCACGAAATCGGCCGGGACTACGCCGTTCGGGTCGCGTCCTCCGACGGTCTGGTGCAGCTGTCCTCCTTCGGAAGCGGCGTACTGCGCCTTTCCGCCCGGGAGCTGTGGGAGGAAGTGGAGAATGCCCGGGAAGCCATGAAGAAGCATTATCAAAAATAGACAAATTCCAGAAGAATTCCCTTCCATTTTTGCGGAATTCGTGTATAATGGAGTTACAACATCGCCGGGAGGGTTTTTCATGAATCAAACATCCGACACCACCGACCTCAAAACCCAGGAAAAAATCAAAAAAATCATCAAGCACGACCGCCGGACGGAGCATGTTTTCCGCCTGGTGCTCCATGTCATGGAGCAGATCATCGCCGCCATTACCATAGCGGCGCTGCTGGGCGCTTTGGGGCTGGAGGTATACCACATGTTCACTGCCGGATCCGAATACTTCTCCGACGTCAGCCATATGCTGCACAATCTGCTGACCATTGTGGTGGGGCTGGAATTTGTGCGAATGCTCATTGATACCACCCCGGCGAACATCCTGGAGGTGCTCACCGTCGCTATCACCCGGCATGTGATTCTGAGCCACGACGATCCCTGGAGCAACGTGGCCTGCATCGCCTGCATCGCCGGTCTGTTTGCCATCCGCCGCTTCCTGGTCCGCCGCAGCGAGCTGAAGGAAGAAATGGTTGAGCAGGACTAGGGAAGCTCTGAACAAATCGTCTGCCGTCAGCTCTTGCCGATTTCATCAGAGGTTCCCTGAGCAATCACAGATTTTCCGATTTGCCGTAGAGCACTGCGGCAAATTCCTCAATGGCAAAAAAAGCGCGTCCCGGAGTCGGGGCGCGCTGTCGTCTGTATATTATGTATTCGGGTCTGTGTCCGGTGCGTCCGACATACGGAAAAGCGCCGCCCTGCCGGCGGCACAGGAATCCCCAGGCCTCTCCTGCATTCGGAGGGGCTGGGGATTTTCCATACCCTTCGCGCGGGGACAACCCGGCTCAGGTCAATTCGTCTCGTTTCCGCAGATACTCCGCCCGGCCGGATTCGTACAGGTTGTTCCCCTGGCTGTCGATGATGACGAACAGGGGCATATCCTCCACATAGAGCTTGCGCAGGGCCTCCGCCCCCAGATCCTCATAGGCGATCAGCTCGCAGCGCTTGATGCATTTGGCCAGAAGCGCGCCCGCGCCGCCGATGGCGCCAAAGTAGACGCCGGAATACTGCTTCATGGCCTCCACCACCTCGGGCAGCCGCGCCCCCTTGCCAATCATGCCTCTTGCGCCCACGGACATCATGGTGGGGGCGTAGGCGTCCATGCGGCCGGAGGTGGTAGGCCCGGCGGAGCCGATAACCTGTCCGGGCTTGGCAGGGGTGGGGCCGACATAATAGATGGTGGCGTCTTTGGGATCGAAGGGTAGTTTTTCCCCCCGGGCCAGGGCCTCACACATCCGTTTATGACCGGCATCCCGGGAGGTATAGATGGTTCCCGTAAGGTAGACCCGGTCTCCGGCATGCAGGGTTTGGGCCAACTCCTCGGTCAGAGGAAGGGTGATATGCTTTTCCATTTACAGCACCTCCGTCTTATGCCGGGTCACATGGCAGCTTATGTTAATGGCGCAGGGCATGCCCGCGATATGGGTGGGCAGGGTCTCGATGTTCAGGCCGATGGCGGTGGTTCTGCCGCCGAAGCCCTGGGGGCCGATGCCCAGAGCGTTGATTTTCTCCAGCATTTCGTCCTCCAGCGCCGCGTAAAAGGGATCGGGATGATGGGTGCCCAGGGGACGCATGATGGCCTTTTTCGCCAGCAGGGCAGCTTTGTCAAAGGTGCCGCCGATGCCCACGCCCACCACCATGGGCGGGCAGGGATTGGGGCCGGCCGTTTCCACCGTCTCCAGAATAAAATCCTTGATGCCCTGGAGTCCCGCGGAGGGCTTGAACATCCGGATGGCGCTCATGTTCTCGCTGCCGAAGCCCTTGGGGCCCACGGTGATTTTCACCTGCTCCCCGGGGACAATCTCAGTGTAGAGCATGGCTGGGGTGTTGTCCCCGGTGTTGCCCCGGCGGATGGGGTCGCGCACTACGGACTTGCGAAGATACCCCTTGTCATAGCCCCGGCGGACGCCCTCGTCCACCGCTGTACGCAGGTCGCCGCCAACCAGATGCACGTCCTGTCCGATTTCCAAAAACACGCAGGCCATGCCGGTGTCCTGGCAGATGGGAACATTTTCCGCGTCCGCGATTTGATAGTTTTCGATGATGTTATCCAGCACGCCCCGGGCAATCTCCCCGTCCTCCCGGCCACGGCAGGCCTCGATGGCGCATTTCACATCCCCGGGCAGACGGGTGTTGGCTTCGATGCACAGCCGTTCCACCACATCGGTGATTTGGCTGACGTTGATTTCTCTCATAGCGTAATCTCCTTACCGTTTTTGACAGGCTGTACCCATCCGTAACTGCCATTATAGAGGAAAAAGGCGGGAAACGCAAGCCCTCCCGGCTCCGAAACGGAAACGTCCCACAGCCTCCGCAAAGCTGCGGTCTGTGAGACGTGCCGCGTGTTATTCCGCGCCCAGCTTCTGCAAAACAGAGGCCAGGGTTTCGTTGCCCTTGTCAAAATCCGCCACGGCGGACATAACCTTGGCATAGGCCTCCTCGCCGGCGGCGTCCTTCAGCTGCGCGGCCAGCTCCGCCAGCTCTCTGGCATGGGCGGCGTTATGGCCGACCATGTACTTCATCAGCGCCAGCAGCTCGTCCATGGGGGTGTGGGCATGGTCGTGGGCGGCGCCGTCCCCGTGGAGGTGGTCGTGGTCATGGGGATGCTCGTGGGTGTGGGCGTGTTCGTGGGTGTGGGCATGGGTGTGGGTCACGCCGTCGTGGGTATGCTCGTGGGTGTGTTCATGGGTGTGGGGGTGGCTGTGTTCGCCGCCCGCAACATGATCGTGGTCAATATGCATGGTGATTTCTCCTTTATTCGTGTACTGCTTCCGTGTCGGCAATCCGCTATCATACTAACACGGATTTCCTCCCGGCGCAAGCCCGGCGGGGGATATTTTCCGGTTTCGCCGCCCCCGGGGGGCTGCAAGGCGGCGAAGCGCAAATTTTTGCGTGTTCTGCGGGGATTTCATCTTGTGAAAATGCCGCCCATATTGTATTATAGAATCAGAACGCCTTTACCGCATGGAACAGGGACAGAATTGAAAGGAGAAACCGACTATGGGACTTATCAAAGCAGCATTGGGCTCCGCCGGGGGCGTACTGGCCGACCAGTGGAAGGAATATTTTTACTGTGACGCACTGGATGCCAACGTTCTGGCCGTCAAGGGCAAGAAGCGCACCGGCAGCCGCTCCAGCAACACCAAGGGCAGCGACAACATCATCACCAGCGGCTCCGTCGTTGCCGTGGCCGACGGTCAGTGCATGATGATCGTGGATCAGGGGCGCATCGCGGAATTCTGCGCCGAGCCGGGCGAATTTACTTACGACGCTTCCACCGAGCCCAGCGTTTTCGCGGGCAAGCTGGGGGACAGCATCAAAAAGACCTTTGCCGCCATGGGCCGACGCTTTACCTTCGGCGGCGAGCCGCCCAAGGATCAGCGGGTGTACTATTTCAACACCAAGGAGCTCATCGGCAACAAATACGGCACCCCCGGCCCCGTGCCCTTCCGGGTGGTGGACAACAACATCGGTCTGGATATGGACATTTCCATCCGCTGCTTCGGCGAGTATTCCTACCGGATCTGCGACCCCATGCTCTTCTATAAAAACGTCTGCGGCAACGTAACGGAAAGCTATACCCGGGAGAGCATCGACGGCCAGCTGAAAACCGAGCTGATGACCGCCCTGCAGCCCGCCTTCGCCCGGATCTCCGAAATGGGCATCCGCTACTCCGCCCTGCCCGGCCACACCATGGAGCTGGCCCAGGCGCTGAACGAGGTGCTGTCCGCCAAGTGGCGGGAGCTGCGGGGTCTGGAAATCGTCTCTTTCGGTGTGTCCAGCGTGAAGGCCTCCGAGGAAGACGAGGCCATGATCAAGGAACTGCAGCGCAACGCCGCCTTCCGCAATCCCACCATGGCGGCGGCCCATATGGTGGGTGCCCAGGCCGCGGCCATGCAGTCCGCCGCCAAAAACGAAAACGGCGCCATGATGGGCTTTATGGGCATGGGCATGGCCGGCCAGATGGGCGGACTGAACGCCCAGAGCCTGTACGCCATGGGCCAGCAGCAGCCCCAGGCGGCTCCCGCACCTGCCGCTCCCGCCGCCGGCAGCTGGAAATGCGCCTGCGGCGCCACGGTTACCGGGAAATTCTGCCCCGAATGCGGCGCGAAGAAGCCGGAGCCGAAGCCCGCGAACAGCTGGGTCTGCCCGACCTGCGGCGCGCAGGTGACCGGCAAATTCTGCCCGGAGTGCGGCGCCAAAAAGCCGGAGCCCAAGGCAGACGGCTGGGTGTGCAGCTGCGGCGCGGTAAACAAGGGCAAGTTCTGCTCCGAGTGCGGCGCGAAGAAGCCCGCCGGCGTGCCCCAGTACAAGTGCGACAAGTGCGGCTGGGAGCCTGCCGACCCGGCCCATCCCCCCAAATTCTGCCCCGAGTGCGGCGACCCCTTTGACGACGGGGACACTCGGTAAGCACTGCCGGAAACGGAACGGCAGGAAAGCATCGGAAGGAGGCAGAACATGGCATCCAAGATAACCAACTACCAATGCCCCGCCTGCACGGGACCCCTCCACTACAGCGCCGGCTCCGGCAGGCTGGAGTGCGAATACTGCGGCAGCGCCTTCGACGTAGCCGAGATTGAGGCGCTCTACGCCAAAAAGGAGGCAGCCGCCGCCGAGGCTTTGGAAAAGGAATCGGCGAAAGCGCCGGCAGAGCAGGCCGTCACCGAGGCCGACCAGGCGGACAGCGGGGACGATGTGCCGGAAGCGGGGGATTTCAGCACGGACTGGGGCGAGGATACGTCCAAAATGCGCTCCTACCTCTGCCCCTCCTGCGGCGCGGAGCTGATCTGCGAGGAAACCACCGCCGCGACGGCGTGCCCTTACTGCGGCAATCCCACCGTGGTGCCCGGCAAGTTTGCGGGCGTACTGCGCCCGGACTACGTCATCCCCTTCAAATTCGACAAGGCGGCTGCGGAAAAGGCGCTGAAAGCCCACTACGGCCGGAATCCCTTCCTGCCCCGGGCCTTTACCGCCGACAACCACATTGCCGAAATCAAGGGCGTGTACGTGCCCTTCTGGCTCTTCGATGTCACGGCGACCGGGGATGCGTTCTACCACGCGACCCGGATCGCCACCCATATCAGCGGCGATTACGAGGTAACCACCACCAGCCACTACGACGTCTCCCGGGGCGGCACGGCGTCCTTTACCCGGGTCCCGGCGGACGGCTCCCAGAAAATGCCCGACGACTATATGGACAGCCTGGAGCCCTTCGATTACAGCGAGCTGAAGCCCTTCTCCACGGCGTACCTGCCGGGGTATCTGGCGGATCAATACGACGTAGATGCCAAAAGCTGCGCCCAGCGGGTTGACCGGCGCTGCAAACAGTCCGTTTCCGACCTGCTGCGGCAGGATGTGATGGGCTATGCCACGGTGGTCCAGCGCAGTATGCGCGCAAAGATACAGCACGGAGACGTACGTTACGCCCTGCTTCCGGTGTGGCTGCTGAACACCCGGTGGAACGGAAAAAACTACCTGTACGCCATGAACGGACAGACGGGCAAATTTGTGGGCGAGCTGCCGGTTTCCCGGAAGCGCTTCTGGGCGCTGACGGGACTGTTCACTGCGGTGCTCACGGCGCTGTTCTACTTCAGCGGCATTGCCCGGGCGCTGGTTTCGCTCTTTGTGTAAGGGGGGACGGTATGAAACGAATTAGCCTGATTGTCTGCACGCTGGCGCTTCTCGCCTGCTTCTGCATCCCGGCACAGGCGGCGCAGGAGGACACCGTCCCCTATGTGTGCGATACCGCGCTGCTCCTGACGGACGAGGAATGGGCTTCCCTGGAGGCGCAGGCGGAGGAAATTTCCCAAAAATACCAGTGCGGTGTGTACTTTATCACCGTGGACGACTTTACCGACTATTACGACGGCAGCGTCTACGAAGCCGCCAAGGCCATCTACACCGCCAACAGCCTTGGCTGGGGCGGGGAAAAAAGCGGCGTCATGCTCCTGCTGTCCATGGCGGAGCGGGACTACAGCCTCATCGCCTACGGCTACGGCAACACCGCCTTCACCGACTACGGCAAGGATTACCTGGCCGACCGGTTTCTGGACGACTTCGCCGACGACGACTGGGCGGAGGGCTGCCGGGACTATCTGAACACCTGCTCCAAAATGCTGGAGCAGGCGCGCTCCGGCAATCCCCTTGACCGGGGCTCCCGGGTTTCGCCCCTGGCGGTGCTGCTGGTCAGCCTGGCTCTGGGCTTCGCCGTCGCCCTGCTGATCTGCGGAATCTGGCGGGCCGCGGCGAAAAAGCGGGTGTCCGAGAGCACCCAGGCCCAGGACTATCTGCCCGCCGGCGGAATGCAGATCACCAGCCGGCAGGATCGCTTTACCCACATCACCCAGACCCGCCGGAAGATTGAAAAGTCCAGTTCTTCCTCCGGCGGCACCACCGTTGACAGCAGCGGTTTTTCCGGCAAAAGCGGAAAGTTCTGAGGCGGGATGCAAGGGAGAAGCGGCGGAGAGCACCACCGGCTGTATCCCTTTGCGGCAGCGCGGGTACCCGGGAGCCGGGCATCGGCGGCATGTGGCAGATTCACTTCATGCTGTGGAATGAGGTTCGTCCGGACTGCTGGTACCCGGTCATCCGCTACAGGGACGAAACGGGGAAGGAACGCTCCAACACCTTCGATTACGGCGGCTTCCGCCACAGCTGGAACGTCGGTGAAACGGTGGAAATCGCCTGGAACCCCGGCTATCCCGGATACATCTACCCCCTGGGCGGAAAATGGCTGAAGCAGAAAGCGGTGCTGTATGGTCTTGCGGGGCTTGCGCTTGTGATTGCCGGCGTAACGCTGATCCTGCTGGCCAGCCCGGCAGAGGCTTCCTGGGGCTGATTCCTCCGAAAACGGAACCGGCGGAGAATGATCTCCGCCGGTTTCTTATACTATTTCTTGATAAAAATGTTACATCCAGATCGATGAAACATTTTAAAAGAGAATCAGTATTACAGCTCGTACACCCGCACCACTTCCGTGGGGCCTTCCTGCAGCAGAGAGGTCACGGTTCCGTTCTCCCCGCCCACGGTAACCTTCAGCGTACCGCCCCGGTTGTGGGCGACGAGTGTGTCTCCGGGCAGCTGCCCCTTTGCCCACAGGACGGAGGCCACGGAGCCGCAGCCGGTGCCGCAGGCCAGGGTGAAGTCCTCCACGCCCCGCTCAAAGGTCAGCACTCTGACCTCGCCGGGGCGCAGCACCTGATAGTAGTTGACGTTGGCGCCCTTGGGGAACGCCGGGTCGAAGCGCAGAGCGCGCATGGTTTCCCGGAGGCTGTCCGCGTCAGCCCACAGGTCGCCCGGGTACTCCACCACAGCGTGGGGCAGCCCGGGATTTCCCAGTTCCACATAGGCAGCCTTGTCCTTGCGGTTCAGATCCAGCGTGGTGGGGCTGTTCAGCCTGACCCGGTATTGGTTCTCGTCCAGCCGCCAGCCGTACACCAGCCCTGTGTCGGTTTCCACGGTCATCGCGTCCCCCGCAATGCCCAGGCTGTGGGCAAAGCGGCAGATGCACCGGGCGCCGTTGCCGCACATTCCCGCCCGGGTGCCGTCGGAATTGTAGAAATGCAGCCGGAAATCCGCCTTGTCGGAATCATCCACTGCCATGAAGCCGTCCGCGCCGGTAACGGCGCAGTATTTTTTTGCCAGCGCCGAAAAATCCAGGCGCTGTCCCCGGGCGTCGATGACCATGAAGTCATTGCCCGCGCCGTTCATGTAAGTAACCTTCATAGAATTCCATCTCACACCTTGAATCGATTAAAGTATTCATACAGCGGTGTCAGCGCCGCAAAGAAGCCGGCGGCCTCGTCCTGTAGATTCGGCCCGAACATCTCCGGCCCCGCGTCCCGGTGGCGGATGCAGCCGATGTCGCCCTTCCAGGCAAAATAGGGCATAAGGGCCGGGTTGTCCGTTGGCTTTGGGCGCTTGTACAGCTGGGCCGTGACACTCTGCCCCGCCGCCCGTTCCGTCTCCCGCATCAGGCGCACAAACGCCTCCGGACGGGCGGAAATCTCCCGCCGGAAATCCTCCATGGCCGCCGTCCGGGGGTGCCAGAGGGAGAAGCCGTAGTCCACGCCCTCGGGGTTGACCTCAAGAAACAGGCAGGGATTTTCCGCCCACCATTCCACATCCTGGCGGATGCAGAGCCACAGGCTCTCCTTGTACGGCTCTGGGGGGTGCAGCCTGGCGTCCCGGTAGATGCGGCTGACCTTCAGAATGTTGCCGGGCCTGTCCTGGAACGGCTGAAACAGCGCCTGCCCCAGGGCTTTCATCGGCTCGTACAGGGTTTCCACATACTGCTTTTTATGTGCCTGAAACCATTCCCGGTTGTTATTCATGCGGATGCCCCAGAGAAAATCGATGGTCTCCGGGGTGAAGCCGGTAAACATGGAATCGCCTCCAAATGATACGATGTCTCCATCGGGTTATGACGGCAGAGAAATGCGCTGCAGCTTGTCTGGCAGACGTCAGAATGCTGAATGTTAAATGCAGAATTGAGGTATTTCCTTCGGAAATCATTTCAATTGTCCGCGGAGCGGACACCTTCATTCAGCATTTCGCATTTCTCCCGACTAACCGCAATTTGTCTTCCTGCCGGAAATATCGGCAGGCATGCTAGGGCAGCACCGCATAATGGGGCAAAAGATCCGCCGAAGCCCGCGGCTCCCATTATGCGGTGTTGCCTTAGAGATAGGCTGTCTCTTCCCGCTTCTGATGGGTTTTGTAGATGACCTGGCCGAATTCCCCCGGCTTCACGTTGGGGTCGGGGATGTCCAGAACGTAACGCTCCGTGGCGTTGATGAGGGTCGTGCCGTTGTAAGGGCGCACCCGATCCCCAACGCCGTAGCGCATATGGACGTGACCATGAACAAGATACGTCGGGTGATACTTGTCCAGCAGCTTCCGCAGGGCCTCAAAGCCCCAGTGGGCCGGGTCGTCTCCGTCCCCCAGGCCGTAAGGCGGCGCATGGGTCACCACAATGTCCACGCCGCCCATTCTCTTCAGCTTCCAGCTCAGCCGTGCGATCCGGCGGTGCATCTCCCCGTCGGTGTACTGGTGGGGGCCGGGGTGATACCGCCGGCAGCCCCCCAGTCCCAGAATCCGCAGGCCGTTATAGGTCACGATGTGGCCGTCAATGCAGTCGCAGCCCTCCGGGGGTGTCTGATTGTAGTTCGTGTCATGGTTGCCGTGGACGTAGAGCAGGGGGCACCGGGCCATGGTCACAAGGAAGCTCAGGTATTTGGCGTTCAGGTCGCCGCAGGAGAGAATCAGGTCATATTCCTTCAGCCGTCCGGGGGTGTAGTTTTCCCAGAGTCCCGGGCATTCCTCATCGGATACGATCAAAATCTTCACGGGGCTTGCCCTCCTCCTGCGCGGGAATTCTGTCTCGGTAAATACCCAGCTCCCGAACCATGTTCTGGGATACGGGAAGAATCTCCTGGAACGACGGAATGCTGCCCATAATGTTGCCGCACAGCCAGTCCATGTGCAGCAGCTCCTCGGGAGAGAAGACGTGGGTTCCGTCGGATTTGACGGTGCCGTCCTGGGTGACGATACGGCGGCGGAAGGGATCCAGGGTGCCGTCCTTCAGCCCCTGCTCCAGAATCTTCGCCATCTGCCGGACGCCCTCCGGAAGCTTTTCGGACAGGCGGATGCCGATGACCCCGCTGTCCATACCCAGCCAGTAGTTGACTGCCGTAGATTCACCCTTCTCCCGCTTCCAGCCTCCGGCAAAAATGCTCCGGATAACGAATTCGTAAAACTGTCCCCACAGCCAGATGGGCGTGCCCAGAGGGATCATGTCGCCCCGGTCGTTCATCAGGTAGGTGCCGTAGTTGCAGAAGTCCAGGAACATCTTCGCCGGCGTGGGGGCGTCCCGGTTGGACACCACCCGGATGCCGTCCGCCAGCAGATCGGCCTGTGGCGTGCCGCTGATGCAGGACCACCGCAGCTCAATCTGGGCCCGGGGGTTGGTCATCAGAGCGCCCAGGGCAAAGGCGTTGATGGAGGCGGGCACGCCGAAGATGGGATACGACGCGATATAGCCGATGCGGTCGTTCTGGGCCATGGCGCCGGCAATGGCGCCGGTGATAAACTTGCCCTCGTAGATCCGCCCGTAATAGGTGCGGATGCTGGAATAGGCCTGGTCCACGGAGCAGTTGAGAAAGCGCACCTTGGGATACTTCACCGCCGCCTTCAGGGTAGCGCGGCTCAGGGGGGGTGCGGTGGTGAACACCACCTGGGCGCCGTCGGATACCGCCTGCTCGATAATCGGCTCCGCAAGCTCCGAGTTGGCAGCGTCAAAATAGCTGCGGACGGTAATCCGGTCGCCGAACACCCGCTGCAGGTGCTCCCGGCCCTCCTCGTGACC
>CAMAKJ010000003.1 GCA_945836055.1 uncultured Clostridia bacterium
GGGTGAAGCCGAAGCGGAGCGTGTAATACAGGAAGAAGTCGTGGAGGGCGTAGGGACCCACCAGGTCCTCCGTATGCTGGGCGATTCTTCCTTCCGCGTCGGGGGGGAGCAGCTCCGGGCTGATGGGGGTGTCCAGCACGTCCCGAAGCACATCCCTGGCAGGCGCGAATTCCGGCATTTCGGCGATGGCGTCAATCATCCAGCGGATCAGGGTCTTGGGGATGGAGGCGTTGACGCCGTACATGCTCATGTGGTCGCCGTTGTAGGTGCACCAGCCGAGAGCCAGCTCGCTCAAATCCCCGGTGCCCACCACAATGCCGCCCACCACGCTGGCGTAATCCATGAGAATCTGGGTGCGCTCCCGGGCCTGGGAGTTTTCGTAGGTGCCGTCGTGGACTTCCGGGTTGTGGCCGATGTCGGAAAAGTGGAGGTTCACCGCGTCTTTGATATTGATTTCCTTTGCGGACACGCCCAGGGTCTTCATCAGCTCCCAGGAATTGCGGTAGGTGCGGTCGGAGGTGCCGAAGCAGGGCATGGTGACGCCGCAGACATCGGAGGCAGGACGCCCCAGGCGGCGCATAGCCTCCACGGAAACCAGAAGGGCCAGAGTGGAGTCCAGACCGCCGGAAATGCCGATGACAGCCTTGGCGCTGCCGAGCACGGACAGTCTCTGCTTCAGCCCCGCCACCTGCATCTGGAAAATTTCCATGCAGCGCTGAATCCGGTCCTGCTTGCCGGAGGGGACGAAGGGCAGCTTCTGCAGGGGGTACATGGCGCCGTCGGAGCGCAGTCCGGGCGCACGCACATTCACGACGGCAGCGGGTTCCCCCCGATTCTGCCGGGACGCGTCCTGAAAGCTCTTGTTCTTCCGGCGATCGGCCCGGATTCTGCCCAGATCGCAGTCGGCAATCAGGAGATAATCCGAGGCAATCGGCTCCTTTGTTTCCGCAAGCAGGGTGCCGTTCTCCCCGATCAGGCTCTGCCCGGAGAAAATCAAATCCTGGGTGGATTCCGTGGAACCGGCGGAGCAGTAGGCATAGACGCAGTTGAGCGCGGCGGACTGGTGCTTCACCAGCTCCCGGCGGTAGGCCCGCTTGCCGATGGTCTCGTTGGAGGCGGAGAGATTCAGCACCACCTCCGCGCCGCTTAAGGCCAGCATGGTGGAGGGGGGCAGGGGCGTCCACAGATCTTCACAGATTTCCATGCCCACCATGGCGCCGCCGATGGAAAACACCGCTTTGGGGAGAATCGGTACCGTCTGCCCGTTCAGCACCACGGCGGCATCCGTCAAATCCGCGCCGGAGGAGAACCACCGCTTTTCGTAGAACTCATTATAATTGGGGATATAGGTCTTGGGCACCAGGGCGTGAACGCTGCCGCCGGAAATCACCGCCGCGCAGTTGAGCATCGCGGCTCCGGCACGGACAGGCAGTCCCACCACCGCCGTAACGCCCGGGCGGGCTTTGGTACAGGCAGCGATTTCCGCAATCCCCTTCTTCACGCCCTCCCACAGGGTATCCTGAAAGAACAAGTCCTGGCAGGTATATCCGGTGAGCGCCATCTCCGGAAACAGCACGATATCGGCGCCGCGTTCATCCGCCTTACAGATATATTCGCAGATGTCCGCCGTGTTTTTCGCCGCGTCCCCCACCCGTACAGCCGGTACGGCGCAGGCAATTCGGATAAAATCCAGCATGAAATGACCTCCCGCTCTCGTTTTGGTTATCATACCACATTCTTCCCGTTTTGCAAACAAAAATCCCAAAGCGCGCACATATCAGATTCCCGCAAGGGTTTTCAGCGTCTGTGCCAGATCCGTCCGTTCCCAGGGGCGGTCGGGAAGTCCGAAGTGGCCGTGGAGCGCCGTGTCAGCGTAGATCGGGCGGCGGAGGTTCAGCTTGCGGATAATTCCTGCAGGGGTCAGGTCGCAGTTTTCCCTGAGCAGCGCCGTCATTTTTTCGTCGGAAATGACGCCGGTGCCGAAGCTGTCCACCCTGAGGGACACCGGCTCCGCCACACCGATGGCGTAGGCCAGCTGCACCTGCACTTTGGCGGCCAGTCCCGCCGCCACCAGATTCTTCGCCATATACCGGGCCATGTACGCGCCGCTGCGGTCCACCTTCGTGGGGTCCTTACCGGAAAACGCGCCGCCGCCATGGGAGAAATAGCCGCCGTAGGTGTCCACGATGATCTTCCGCCCCGTCAGGCCGGTGTCACCGTTGGGCCCGCCGATGACAAACTGACCGGTGGGGTTAATGTAAATGTGGGCAACATCCCCAATATCGAAGCCGTATTGAGCCAGCACCGGAGCAATCACCTGCTCCCGGACGAACCGGCGCAGATCGTCAATGGCAAAATAAGCGCTGTGCATGACGGACACCACCACGGTGTCGATGCCAATCACATTGCCCTGTTCGTCAAATTCCGCCGTGACCTGGGTCTTTCCGTCAGGCCGCAGCAAATCCGTTTCTCCAACGCACTGGGTCAGCCGACTGCACAGGGCGCGGCTGAGGGCGGCGGGCAGGGGCATCCGCTCCGGGGTCTGGGTGCAGGCGCCGCCGAACATCATGCCCTGATCTCCCGCGCCGCCCACGGCGTCGTTGGTACCCAGGGCAATGTCCGCGGACTGGGTGTGGATGCGGCACTGGATTTCCACTGTGTCCGCCTCAAAGCCGTCCCCGGGGTACACATAGCCGATTTTCCGAATGGTCTCCCGGGCGACGGCGGCGTAGTCCACCTCCGCCCGGGTGGTGATTTCGCCGCAGATGACGCAGTAGTTCGTTGTGACCATGGTCTCGCAGGCCACCCGGGAATCGGGGTCCTGGGCAAGACAGGCGTCCAGGATGGCGTCGGAGATGGCGTCGGATACCTTGTCCGGGTGACCGCAGGTCACGCATTCCGAAGTAAACAGTCGTTTTTCCATGTTTGTTTTTCCTTTCTGTCTCTAAGAATAAAGAAAAACCGCACACCGAAGATCCGATGTGCGCATGGTAAATCGAATCCTCATCTTTCGTTGCCGCCGGATTTGGCACCTTTTCCTTTCGGACAGGCTGCCGGGTTTCATCGGGCCGTTCCCTCCACCGCTCTTGATAAGGCCTGTATGCAGTTCGGTTACCTATTTTACATGGTTCGGCCAAAATGTCAAGACATTTCTTTCAAACGTTCACAAATCCGTTATAGACAATTGAATGGATTGCTGTTAAAATGGGGATACGTTACGTTAGGAGTTGAGCCAAGTGAAAAATCTTCGCAAAAAGTTCGAGCTTTTCTGCTTCAAAAACCGGGATAAGGGTATTCCCAACCTGATGCTGTATATCTCCATCGGCACCGCTGTGGTATACCTGTTCAGCGCGATGTCCGGCAACGCCCTGCTGTACAGCCTTCTCTGCTTCGACCGGACAAGCATTCTCCACGGTCAGATCTGGCGGCTGATTACCTATCCCCTGACCTACAACGCCGGTAATATCCTGCTGACCGCCATCACGCTGCTGTGCTATTACTCTCTGGGCCGGGCCATGGAGAATATCTGGGGCACCCTCCGCTTCAACCTGTTTTATCTCACCGGCGTGGTGATGATGGACGTTTACTGCATGATTTTCGGCGGCCGCGCCAGTGTTACCTATCTGAACCTGAGCCTGTTTCTCAGCTACGCCACGCTGTACCCCGACGCCCATTTCCTGCTGTTTTTCATCATCCCCATCAAGGCGTGGATTTTCGCGCTGATTGACCTTGCCATGGTGCTGCTCAGCCTGCTGACCGATCCCTTCCCCTACAACCTGTTTTCCGTCATTTCCCTGGCCAACTACTTCCTGTTCTTCGGCAGGGACGTGCTGAACGTGATTCCCATGTCCTGGCGCACCAACGCCGCCCGGCTGTTCCGCCGAAAGCCAAAGCAGCCCAAGGCCAAGGTCATCCCGTTTGACGCAGGCTCCTATCAGGCCTCCAGCGCTTCCCCCAAAGCGCCCTACACCCACCGCTGCACCGTCTGCGGCCGGACGGACGTGACGAACCCGGAGCTGGAATTCCGCTACTGCTCCAAGTGCAAGGGCTACTACTGCTACTGCCAGGATCACATCAGCAACCACACCCATATCCAGTGACCGGCAGGATTCCCTTTCCTCCGCAACAATTTGTCAAATTCCTCTTGCAATATTCCACCACCCGTGGTATAATGTCCGTAGCTACTGAACAAGGAGACTGTTCCCATGGTCACCATGAATTCTTCCGTGCACTTTTCCTTTTACTACTATTACTTTTTTACCCGGAAAAAGTAATAGCGATTTGTGCTGCAAGGAATTTCAGGAGCTTTCAAGGGTATCTCAGGACGCCGCACGAATTGCCGTGCGGCGTATTTTTGTTTTAGGAGATGGAAAAACATGATCGCAGTTCTCAAAAACGGCACCACCCCCGACCAGGTTCAGCATCTGGTGGACTGGCTCAAGAATATGAATCTGGACGTCCACATTTCCCAGGGCGCGGAGGTCACCATTCTGGGTCTCATCGGCGACACCAGCCGGGTAGACATTGACCTTCTGAAAAGCCTGGAAATGGTGGAAACCGTCAAGCGGGTGTCCGAGCCCTTCAAGCAGGCTAACCGGAAATTTCATCCTCTGGACACCATCATTGAGGTGGGCAATGCCCGCATCGGCGGGGGCTATTTCGTCATGATCGCCGGACCCTGCAGCGTGGAAAACGAGGATCAGATCATCGAGGTTGCCACCGCCGTCAAGCAGTCGGGCGCCAACATTCTCCGGGGCGGTGCCTTCAAGCCCCGCACCTCTCCCTACGCCTTCCAGGGTCTGAAGGACGAGGGCATCCGCCTGCTGCTGAAGGCTAAAGAAGCCACCGGCCTTCCCATCGTCACTGAAATCATGAACATCTCCTCTCTCGACCTGTTCGCGGACGTGGACATCATTCAGGTGGGCGCCCGGAATATGCAGAATTTCGATCTTCTGAAGGAGCTGGGCAAAACCGACAAGCCCATCCTGCTCAAGCGGGGCCTTGCCAACACCTTGCAGGAGCTGCTCATGAGCGCCGAATATATCATGAGCGAGGGCAACAGCAAGGTCATCCTCTGCGAGCGGGGCATCCGCACCTTTGAAACCGCCACCCGGAACACCCTGGACCTCTCCGCGGTTCCCGTGCTCCACAATCTGTCCCACCTGCCCGTGGTCATTGACCCCAGCCACGCCACCGGCAAGGCCAATCTGGTCGCCCCCATGGCCTACGCCGCCACCGCCGCCGGCGCCGACGGTATCATGGTGGAGGTTCACAACAACCCCGCCTGCGCCCTGTGCGACGGGGCCCAGTCCCTGACGCCGCCTCAGTTCGACGAAATCGCCCGGAAGGTGCGGCAGATTCGTGAGGTTATCGTATGAACGTGGGAATTTTGGGTCTGGGTCTCATCGGCGGCTCCCTGGCAAGAGCCTACGCGTTGGAAGGGCACACCGTGTACGCCATCCAGCGCAATGAGAGTATGCTCTCCTTTGCCATGCTGTCAGGCGCCGTTCACGGCAAGCTGAACGAGGAGACCATTCCGAAGTGCGACCTGATTCTGCTGGCCATCTATCCTGGCGGCTGCGCCGATTGGCTGGAACGCAACGCCCATTTGGTCTCCAAAAGCGCCTTGGTTCTGGACTGCTGCGGCATCAAGCGGGAGGTCTGCACCCGGTGCTTTCCCCTGGCAAAGCAGTACGGCTTTACCTTTGTGGGCGGGCACCCCATGGCGGGTTCCCAGTTCTCCGGCTTCAAGTACAGCCGGGCCGACCTGTTCGTGGGCGCGCCCATGGTGCTGGTGCCCCCGGTTTTCGACGATATTTTGCTTCTGGATCGGGTCAAGGAGGCGCTGAAGCCCTGCCGGTTCGGCTCCTTCTCCGTCACCACGGCGGAAGAACACGACAAAATGATTGCCTTTACCTCCCAGATGCCCCATATTTTGAGCAACGCCTTCATCAAATCTCCTACGGCGCTGAAGCACAAGGGCTTCTCCGCCGGCAGCTACAAGGATCTGACCCGGGTTGCCTGGCTGAATCCCCGGATGTGGGCGGAGCTGTTTCTGGAAAACAAGGATAACGTCCTGTTCGAGCTGGACACCTATCTTGCCAGCCTGCAGGCCTACCGGGACGCCATCGCGGCAGACGACGAGGAAGCCCTCACCGCCCTGCTGGAAGAGGGCAAGCGGCGCAAAGAGGAGGTGGACGGATGAACACCGTAACCGTCCGCGCATCCAAACAGTATGACATTCTCATCGGCTCCGGGCTGCTGCCCACGCTGGGCGCGGAAGCAAAAAAGCTGGGCAAAGCCCGAACGGTGTGCCTGGTCAGCGAATCCACCGTGTATCCCCTCTATGGAAAGGCAGCGGAGGACAGCCTGAAAAGCGCCGGTTTTTCCGTGGTAAGCTATGTCTTTCCCGCCGGGGAAAGCAGCAAAAACGGCACTGTTTTTCTGGATTTACTGAACTTTCTGGCAGAAAACAAGCTGACCCGCTCCGACCTTGTCGCCGCATTGGGCGGCGGTGTGGTGGGGGATCTGGCGGGCTTCGCCGCTGCCAGCTACCTGCGGGGCATCCGCTTTATTCAGGTGCCCACCACGCTGCTGGCCGCCGTGGATTCCTCCGTTGGCGGCAAGACTGCCATCGATCTGCCCGCCGGGAAGAATCTGGCCGGGGCCTTCTGCCAGCCAAGCCTGGTGCTGTGCGACACGGATACCCTGCGCTCCCTGCCGGAAGAAATCTTCCGGGATGGCTGTGCCGAGGTCATCAAGTACGGCGTGCTGTACGACAGGGATTTGTTTGCCCATCTGGAAGAAGAGGGGCTTGCTTTCCACCGGGAAACCGTCATCACCCGGTGTGTGGAATTAAAGCGGGACGTAGTCATGGAGGACGAATTCGACACAGGCGCCCGGATGAAGCTGAACCTGGGCCACACCATCGGCCACGGGATCGAGGCGAAGAGCCACTTTCAGCTGTCCCACGGAAAAGCCGTGGCAGCAGGACTGGCCATCGTCACCCGCGCCTGTCCCTGCCCTGACACCCCCCGGATTCTGGCGATTCTGGAGAAATTCGGTCTGCCCACCAAAACGGACTACGCATCCGATGATCTCTATACCTACACCCTCTCCGACAAAAAACGCGCCGGGGGCACGGTGAATCTCATCATCCCCCGGGCCATCGGCGACTGTGCCATCGTGCCCACGCCTGTGGAATCCCTCAAAACCTTCATTCAGGCAGGTCTTTGATATGGATATTACCATTTTTCCCGGAAAACTCCACGGGGAAGTCACTGCCATTCCCTCCAAATCCCAGGCCCACCGGCTGCTGATCTGCGCTGCCTTTGCCGACGCACCCACCGACCTGATCTGCCCCGCAACCAACCGGGACATGGATGCCACTGCCGGATGCTTAAACGCTTTGGGCGCAAGCATTACCCGAACGGAGGGTGGGTATCACGTCGTTCCGGTACAGGACGTTCCCACGTCCGCCACGCTGAATTGCCATGACAGCGGCTCTACCCTCCGGTTTCTGCTTCCCGTAGCGGGAGCGTTGGGTGTGGATGCCGTCTTTCAGCTGGAGGGCAGACTGCCCAGCCGTCCCCTGTCCCCACTGTGGGAGGAGCTGGAGCGGATGGGCTGCACCCTCACCCGCCCTGCCTCGGACACCATTCGCACCACCGGCCAGTTAAAAGCGGGGGATTACACCATTGACGGCGGCGTTTCCAGCCAGTTCATCACAGGGCTTCTCTTTGCCGCCGCCCTGATTCCCGGGGAAAGCCGGATTCACCTCACCGGGAAGGTGGAGTCCCGTCCCTATATCGACATGACCTGCCGGGCCATGGCGCTGTTCGGACGGAATACGGAAGATTTTGTTGTAAACGGCGGAGGTCCCTTCCACTCCCCCGGCACCGTGGCCGTGGAGGGCGATTGGAGCAACGGCGCCTTTTTCCTGGCGGCGAAGGCCCTGGGAAACCACGTTTCGGTCACAAACCTCGCCCCGGATTCTCCCCAGGGCGACCGGGCGGTTTTTGACCTGCTCCCCGCTCTGGAAGAAAGCATCGTCATTTCCGCCGCCGATATTCCCGACTTGGTGCCCATTCTCGCGGTGACAGCCGCCTGCAAGCACGGCGCGGTGTTTACGGACATCCGCCGTCTTCGCTTAAAGGAATCCGACCGGGTAGCCTCGGTCATCGCCATGCTAGAAGCTCTCGGCGGCAAAGCGGAGGCCACGGAGGATACCCTCACGGTCCGGGGCACCGGCCTTACCGGCGGCAGGGTGGATGCCGTGAACGACCACCGCATCGCCATGTCCGCCGCCATCGCGGCGACGGTTTGTCAAAAGCTGGTTACCATTCTGGGGGCACAGTGCGTGGAAAAATCCTATCCCCGATTTTGGGAAGAATACGCCCGTTTAGGAGGAAACTATGAGCAGCACCTACGGTGATAATTTGAAATTGTCCATATTCGGCCAGTCCCACGGAGCCGGAATCGGCATGATATTGGATGGAATCCCCGCAGGACTTCCCGTGGATCTGGATGTTCTGCAGGCCTTTCTCAACCGCCGGGCGCCGGGACAGAACGTCTGGTCAACCCCCCGGAAAGAAGAGGACCGCCCCGAATTCCTCAGCGGCATTTTGGACGGCTTCACCTGCGGCGCGCCCATTGCGGCGGTCATCCGCAACAAAAACACCCGCTCCGGTGACTACGACAACCTGAAGGACTGCCCCCGTCCCGGTCACGCGGACTACACCGCCCAAATCAAGTACGGCGGCTTTCAGGACGCCGCCGGAGGCGGACACTTTTCCGGGCGGCTCACCGCACCGTTGTGCATTGCAGGCGGGCTGTGCAGGCAGTGGCTGGCGGAGCGGGGCATCACCGTAGCCGCCCATATTGCCGCCATCACCGGTATCCGGGATACCCCCTTCGATCCCCTCAATCCGGAAGTCAACGCCGTCCGAAGCGAGTGGCCGGTGCTCAATGCGGAAGCCGGGGCAGAGATGCGGGCCGCCATTGACGCGGCGCGGATGGCGGGCGACAGCGTAGGCGGCATCGTGGAATGCGCCGTCACCGGCCTGCCCGCCGGCATCGGCGAACCCATGTTCGGCGGCGTGGAAAGCCGGATTGCCCAGATTGTCTACGGCATCCCCGCCGTCAAGGGCGTGGAATTCGGCGATGGTTTCGCCGCAGCGACGCTCCGGGGAAGCGAAAACAACGACGCTTTCACCGTCACGGAGGGCGAAATCCGCACTGTAACCAATCACAGCGGCGGGATTTTAGGCGGCATCACCAACAGCATGCCCGTTCTTTTCCGGGTGGCCGTCAAGCCCACGCCCTCGATTTCCAAGCAACAGCAGAGTGTATCCCTGAGCCGGGGAGAAATCCAGGAGCTGACCGTCAAGGGCCGCCACGACCCCTGCATTGTGCCCCGGGCGGTGCCCGTGGCGGAAGCCGCCGCCGCCATCGCCATATTCGATCTGATTCTGGGCAGCACCCGGACGGACAGGAGGAAACCGTAATGGACTTGCATGAAATTCGCGGAGAAATCGACAAAATCGACGACGAGCTGGTGCACCTCTTCTGCCGGCGGATGCACGCCGCCGCCCAGGTCGCCGACTACAAAAAGGCCAACAATCTGCCCATACTCCAGCCCGCCCGGGAACGGGCAAAGCTCCAGGACGTAGCGGAGAAGGCCGGCCCGGAAATGGCCAATTACACCCGGGTGCTGTACTCCATGCTCTTTGAGCTGAGCCGCAGCTACCAGAGCAAGCGAAACGGCGAGCTCAGCCCCCTTTACCAGAGAATCACCCAGGCCATCGAGAGTACCCCGAAGCTCTTCCCCCAGGCCCCCATGGTTGCCTGTCAGGGGGTGGAGGGCGCTTACTCCCAGATTGCCTGCGAGAAAATCTTCAAAAGTCCCATGATTCTGTATTTTAAGTCCTTTGAGGCGGTGTTCAACGCCATCGACCAGGGGCTTTGCCAGTACGGCGTCCTGCCCATCGAAAACTCCACCGCCGGTTCCGTGAAGAAGGTATACGATCTGATGATCGAGCACAATTTCTCCATCGTCCGCACTTTCCGGCTGAAAATCGACCACAATCTGCTGGTCAACCCGGGCACAAAGCTTTCCGACATCAAGGAAGTGTATTCCCACGAGCAGGCCATCGGCCAGTGCGGGAAGTACCTGCACACCCTGCCCGGGGTCAACGTGATTCCCGTGGACAACACCGCCGTTGCCGCTCAGATGGTGGCCCAATCGGGACGGAAGGACGTGGCGGCCCTGTCCAGCCGCGCCTGCGCCGAGCTGTACGGCCTGGAATGTCTCAGATACTCCGTTCAGGACGAGGGCAACAACCGCACCCGGTTTATCTGCATCAGCCGGAATCTGGAAATCTACCCCGGCTCCGACAAAACCAGCATCATGATGATCCTGAACCACAAGCCCGGCGCGCTGTACAAGGTGCTGGCCCGGCTCTACACCCTGGGCATCAACGTCACCAAGCTGGAATCCCGCCCCATCCCCGACCGGGAATTTGAGTTCATGTTCTATTTCGATCTGGAAACCTCCATCTACTCCGAAGAATACGTCCAGCTCATGTGCGAGCTGGACGAGCTGTGCGAGGAATTCAAGTATCTCGGCAGCTACACGGAGGTGGTCTGATGCGCTGCGGTCTGCTTGGTAGAACGCTGGGGCACAGCTACTCCCCTCAGATTCATAGGCTTCTCGGGGATTACGAATATGATCTCTTTGAAAAAGAGCCGGAGGAAGTGGCCTCTTTTCTGAAAAGCGGGGACTTTACCGGTCTGAACGTGACCATTCCCTACAAAAAAGCCGTCATTCCCTGCTTGGACGCCCTGTCCCCGGCGGCGCAGGCCCTGGGGGCGGTGAACACCATCGTCCGCAGAGCCGACGGCACGCTGTTCGGCCACAACTCGGACTATTTTGGCTTTGCCTATCTTGTCCGGCAAAGCGGTCTGGATGTGGCCGGCAAAAAAGCGCTGGTGCTGGGCAGCGGCGGCGCGTCCAACACGGTGGTCGCCGTTCTGAAAGCCCTGGGCGCGGAGCCGGTGGTGATTTCCCGCTCCGGGGAGAACAACTACGGCAATCTCAGCCGCCACGCCGATGCTTCGCTCATCGTCAACGCCACACCGGTGGGGATGTACCCGAATACCGGCGTCTCTCCCGTGGATTTGCGGCAGTTTCCCCGGTTGGAGGGGGTGCTGGACGTGGTATACAACCCCGCCCGCACCCAGCTGCTGCTGGATGCCGAAGCCCTGGGGCTGCCCTGTGCCAACGGCCTTTGGATGCTGGTTGCCCAGGCCAAGGAATCAGCAGAGTATTTTACTGGCAGACCCATTGACGACGCGGTGATTCCGTCCATCCACGACAAGCTGTCCTCCCAGATGCAGAACATCGTTCTCATCGGAATGCCGGGCTGCGGAAAAGGCACCGTGGGCGCTCTGGTGGCGCAAAGGCTGGGCCGCAGGCTGGTGGACGCGGATTCCGAAATCGTCCGCCTGGCGGGGAAATCCATCCCGGAGATATTTGGGCAGGACGGCGAGGCCGTGTTCCGGGACTGGGAAACGAAGGTTCTCGGGGAACTGGGCAAGCAGTCCGGTCTCGTCATCGCCACCGGCGGCGGCTGCGTCACGATGCAGCGCAACTACCCGCTTCTGCATCAAAACGGCCGTATCTTCTGGCTGAAACGGGACATCGGGAAGCTGCCCACGGATGGTCGGCCTTTGTCTCAAGCAAATCCTCTCACGGAGCTTTACGCCCGCCGGAAAGATTGGTACCATGCCTTCGCCGATTTCACCGTCAGCAATGACGGCACCCCGGAGGATACCGCCGCAGCCATAATTTCGCTTATGGAGGAATCAAAATGAGAATTCTGGTCATCAACGGCCCGAACCTGAATATGCTGGGCATCCGGGAGCCAGGGATTTACGGGAAAAACACCTTCGCCGATCTGCTGCAGCTGCTGGAAGACACCGCCAGAGCGGAGAATCTGGAAGTCGAGCAGTACCAGTCCAACCACGAGGGCGACCTGGTGGACAAAATTCAGGCGGCCTACGGCAATGTGGACGGCATCGTCATCAACCCCGCCGCCTACACCCACACCTCTGTCGCCATTCTGGACGCCCTGAAGGCCGTGTCCATCCCGGCGGTGGAGGTGCACATCTCCGACGTGGATGCCCGAGAGCCCTTCCGCCAGATTTCCTACGCCGGCATGGCCTGCGTCAAGACCATCAAGGGCCACGGCCTGGAAGGGTACCGGGAAGCCATATTGTACCTCAAAGAACACTATGGGGCGTGAAATTCCAAATGCTGAATGCGAAATGCAGAATTGTGGCATTTCCTCCGGAAATGATATTTCAATATGTCCGCGCAGCGGATACCTTCATTTCGCATTTTGCATTCAGCATTTCCCCTCACAGCATAGAAATCCCGCTGCCGGGAAGCAGCGGGGAGGGGTTTATTTGCGGAACACCAGCAGCTTGCTGGCAACGTAGTTGAGAATCACCACCAGAACGCTGGTGATTATCTTCCAGATATTGCCGTTCCAGCCCAGGATGTCCACCGCCAGAAGCAGGATCAGCGTCTCCAGGACGCCGGAGGCCACGCGGCAGCCCACGAATTTGCTCAGCTCCGGCAGAACGGTTTTCGCCGACCAGTCGTGGCTTTTGAACACAAAGGGCTTGTTGGTCAGAAATGCGAAGGCCACAGCCGCTACCCAGGCAATGGCGTTGCTCACCGCCGCCGAAGCGCCCAGCAGGTTGTAAATCGGCAGATACACCAGATAGTTGACAACGGTGGTCAGCACGCCGAAAATCAGATAGGTCACAATGTCCCAGTACTTTTCCACCAAAGCGCGTATTTTTTGCAGCATTACGTTTCTCCTAACTTTTTTCACAGTCCCAACTCTTCTCCCACCAGGACGAACTTGATCCGCCCCGCCGGGCGGCAGTTGCGGGTAATGAGTATCTGGTTGCAGATACACGCTTCACTTTTGCAGTCGGCACAGGCGCCTGTGACTGCGCAGGGTGTCGGCGTATCGAAGCGCTGCTTGTTCATGGGGGCGGCGACGGTTCTGGCCCGGGTCAAGGCGCTTTCCAGGGTGTCCGTCACCTTGTTCATGCCGGCAATGACGATCACGGAATCCGGGCCGTAGACAATTGCCGCCACCCGGTTTCCGTTTCCGTCGATGTTCACCATCTGCCCGTCCAGGCTGATGGCGTTGGCTCCCGTGAGAAATACATCGGCGCCCAGGCACTGCTTCATGATTTTCTCCCGCTCCGCCGGGGTCTGTCCCAAATCCCGGTCGATGGCCCGGTACTCCCCCGCCCGGACGGCGTCGATCAGGCCGATCTGCTGGGCGGACATGGCCCCGCCCCAGCCCACGCTGGCGCCCTTGGGAATCAGCTCCAGCGCCTTTTCCAGCGCCGCGGCCTTATTCGGGCAGTAGTACGCCTCAAAATGGCGGCTCCGGAGATTCTTAACCAGCACCTGACCACGTTTTTCATAGCAGATTTGTTTCGGATCCATTTGGCATCCCTCCGTTTTTCTTTTATCATACCGCATCGCGGCAGAAAAGTAAAGCCGTGAATCATCATGGACAGAGAGGTAATATCCCATGCAGAACATGAATTTCAAGCGCAAGCTCCCCGTTCCCAAGGAAATCAAGGAGCAATACCCCCTGACAGACGCCCTGGCAAAGGTCAAGCAGGCCCGGGACGCCCAGATCGCCGACGTGTTCACCGGAAAAAGCGACAAGCTGGTGCTCATCATCGGGCCCTGCTCCGCAGACCGGGAGGACGCAGTACTTGACTACTGCGAGCGTCTGGCAAAGCTCCAGGAGGCGGTTTCCGACCGCCTGATCCTGATTCCCCGGGTCTACACCAACAAGCCCCGCACCACCGGCGACGGCTACAAGGGGCTTCTGCACCAGCCCGACCCGGAAAAGCGCCCGGACATGCTGGAGGGTGTCATCGCCATCCGCCGGCTGCACACCAAGGTGCTGGCAAATACGGGCCTTTCCACCGCCGACGAAATGCTCTACCCCGACAACTACCGCTACCTGTCAGACCTGCTGTCCTACGTGGCGGTGGGCGCCCGGAGCGTGGAGAATCAGGAGCACCGGCTGACCTCCAGCGGCATTGCCGTGCCCGTGGGCATGAAAAATCCCACCAGCGGCGACATTTCCGTCATGCTCAACTCCATTCTCGCCGCCCAGCATCCCCATACCTTCATCTACCGGGGCTGGGAGGTGGACACCACCGGCAATTCCCTGGCCCACGCCATCCTCCGGGGCTATGTGAACAAGCACGGCGAGTCCCGTCCAAACTATCACTTTGAGGAGCTGGAATACCTGTACAACGCCTACGCGGCCAAGGGACTTCAGAACATAGCGCTGATTGTGGATGCCAACCACTCCAATTCCGGAAAGAAGTACGCAGAGCAGCCCAGAATCTGCAAGGAAGTGCTCCACTCCTGCCGCCACAGCGCCGACATTAAGGCCATGCTCAAGGGCTTCATGATTGAATCCTACTTAGAGCCCGGCTGTCAGAAGATCGGCGAGGGCGTCTACGGCAAATCCATCACCGACCCCTGCATCGGCTGGGACGTGACGGTGCGTCTGGTTCAGGACATCGCAGAGCTGGTCTAATCCGGGAGGAATCCAAAATGACAGAAGAACAGATGCTCACCCTGGCTTATGCCGAGGGCTTCGCCGCCGCAGCGGTACTCGACACGTCGGAAATCGTCTTTGACCCGGCTTTCCGCCCCTACTGCGAGGAAAACCTCTGCGGGCAGTACGGCGTGAACTACGCCTGCCCGCCGGACTGCGGCTCCCCGGAGCAGATGAAGCAGAAGGTGCTCGCCCATAAAAAGGCGCTGGTGCTGCAGACCATCTGGCAGGTCGCGGACTTTTCCGATACACCAGCCATCAAGCAGGGAAAAGCTTCCCACAACGCCGCCGCCCTTCGCCTGATGAAGTCCTTGCGGCAGCAGGGCTGCGACGGATTTCTGGTAGGCGCCAGCGGCTGCGCCCTGTGCTCTCCCTGCGCCAAGAAAAGCGGCGAATCCTGCCGCTTTCCGGAGCTGCAATACTCCTGCATGTCCGCCTACTGCGTTTTCGTCAAGAAGCTGGCGGACGCGTGCGGCATGGAATACGACTGCGGCGACGGACTGATTGCCTTTTTCGGAATGTATGTCTTTGATTGATTCCTATAGCCGCTGCCCCCCATTTCCGGATCGGAAATGGGGGGCATGTTTCGTATTACAGGTTGGTATAGCCCATCAGGCTTTCATCCACCACGGCAGCCGTGTCCCGGCCCTCCCGCAGCGCCCACACCACCAGGCTCTGGCCCCGGCGCATATCGCCGCAGACAAAGACCTTTGGCTGGTTCGTGGCGTATTTCACATCCGCCACATTGCCTCTGGCCGTGCGCTCCACGCCGAAGGCATCGGCCACATAGCTCTCGCAGCCCACAAAACCTGCGGCAATCAGCACCAGATCGCACTCCACGGTGAATTCCTCGCCGGTGGGTACCATCATACGCCGTCCGTCCACAACCTTGCTTTCCAGCCGGGCGATCAGCGCGCCGCAGACCTTTCCCGCCTCGTTCTTATAGAACTCCTTGACGGTGGTCTGGTACTTCCGGGGATCCCGGCCGAACACCGCAATGGCTTCCTGCTGGCCGTAGTCGGTTTTGAGAACCCGCGGCCACTCCGGCCAGGCGTTGCCGGGGGCACGCTGTGCCGGCGGGCAGGGCATCATTTCCAACTGCAAGATGTCCGTACAGCCCTGGCGGATGGCGGTGCCCACGCAGTCGTTGCCCGTGTCGCCGCCGCCGATGACCAGAACCTTCTTGCCCTGGGCCGAGATGGCTTTCCCATCGGCAAAGTTAGAGTCCAGCAAGCTCTTGGTCACGCTGGTGAGATAGTCCACGGCAAAGTGGATGCCCTCGGCGTCCCGTCCGGGAACGGTGATATCCCGGGGCTGCTTGGCGCCGCAGCACAGCACCACCGCATCGAAGCTGTCCAGCAGCTCCTGGGCAGGCACATCCCGCCCTACGTCAGCGCCGGTGACGAACTCGATGCCCTCTTCCTCCAGAATCTTTACCCGGCGGTCAATGACCCACTTTTCCAGCTTCATATTGGGAATGCCGTACATCAGCAGTCCGCCCACCCGGTCGGAGCGCTCGTACATGGTCACCTTGTGGCCCCGCTTGTTCAGAAGATCGGCAACGGACAATCCGGAGGGGCCGGTGCCCACCACCGCAACCCGCTTGCCGGTTCTCGCCGGTGGGGGAACCGCGTGGATCACGCCGCTTTCGTAGCCGTACTCAATAATCGCCCGTTCATTTTCCTTCACCGCCACGGGACTGCCGGTGGCCATGCCGCAGGTGCAGGCGGCTTCGCACAGGGCCGGACACACCCGGCTGGTAAACTCCGGGTAGCGGTTGGTGGCAATCAGCCGCTTGGCCGCCAAATCCCACCGTCCCTGATACACCAGGTCATTCCATTCGGGAATCAGGTTGTTCAGGGGGCAGCCGCTGGCCATGCCGCCGATCATCATGCCGCTCTGGCAGAAGGGCACGCCGCAGTCCATACACCTGGCACCCTGGGCCTGCTGCTCGTCGCAGTGCAGCGGAATATGAAATTCATTGAAATTTTGGATTCTCTCTTCGGGAGCAATCTCCTGGCTGGTCTGCCGGGAAATCTCCATAAATCCGGTCGGTTTTCCCATAGTTCCCCCTCCTTACTTTCCGTTTTTCATGGCGTAAAACGCCTCAATCTGCGCTTGCTCGCTGTCCTGCCCCTTTTCTTCCATCTGGGCGATGAGGCGGAGCATCTTATCGTAGTCATGGGGCAAGACCTTTTTGAACTTAGGCAGATATTCGCCGAAATTCTCCAGAATTTCCCTGCCACGGGGAGAGCCGGTGGCCTCCACATGCTCCCGGATCAGGTCCTTCAGGAGGGATACGTCATACTTGTGCTCCACGCTCTCAAGGGAAACCATGTCCTTGTTCACCCGCAGATAGAAGTCCCAGTCCTCGTCCAGCACATAGGCGATGCCGCCGCTCATGCCAGCGGCAAAGTTCTTGCCGGTTTTGCCCAGCACCACCACGGTGCCGCCGGTCATGTATTCGCAGCCGTGGTCGCCCACGCCCTCCACCACGGCGGTGGCGCCGGAGTTGCGGACGCAGAACCGCTCGCCCGCCACGCCGCTGACAAAGGCCTTGCCGCCGGTGGCGCCGTAGAGGGCCACGTTGCCGATGAGAATGTTCTCGCTGCGGTCATAGGTCACGTTCTCCGGGGGATACACAATGAGCTTGCCGCCGGAAAGTCCCTTGCCCAGATAGTCGTTGCTGTCGCCAATCAGCTCCAGTGTCATGCCCTTGGGAATAAATGCGCCGAAGCTCTGGCCGCCGTAGCCGGTGCAGGTGACGTGGAAGGTGTCGTCCGGGAGGGTATTGCCGAATTTCGCGGTGATTTCGCTGCCGAAAATGGTGCCGAAGGCCCGGTCCGTGTTGCCCACCTCCATGGCAACGGTCATGGGCTTGGGCTGGGGGCTGTCGAAGTTCTTTTTGAACTTTTTCATCAGAACCCTCATGTCCGGAGTTTGCTCCAGCCTGAAATCATAAACCGACTTGGGGTCGAAATGGACGTTGCCGTTCTCCACCAGAGGGTTGTGCAGCAGTCCGGACAAATCCATTTCGCCGGCACGGGAACCGGCAGGCGCAGGGCGAACCTTCAGCAGATCCGTGCGGCCCACCAGCTCGTCCACCCTCCGTACGCCCAGCTTTGCCATGTACTCCCGCAGCTCCTGGGCCATGAAGCGCATGAAATTCATAACGTATTCCGGCTTGCCGATGAACTTCTTCCGCAGCTCCGGGTTCTGGGTGCAGATGCCCATGGGGCAGGTGTCCAGGTTGCACACCCGCATCATCACGCAGCCCATAGCCACCAGCGGGCCGGTGCCGAAGCCGAATTCCTCCGCGCCCAGCATGGCGGCGATGGCCACGTCCCGGCCGCTCATGAGCTTGCTGTCGGACTCGATGCGTACACGGGAACGCAGACCGTTCAGAATCAGGCACTGATGGGCTTCCGCGATGCCCAGCTCCCAGGGAAGGCCCGCGTTGTGGATGGAGGAATTGATGGAGGCCGCGCCGGTGCCGCCGTCGAAGCCGGAGATCAGAATGACCTCGGCACCGGCCTTGGCAACGCCCGCCGCGATGGTGCCAACTCCTGCCTCGCTCACCAGCTTGACATTGATGGCGGCATGGCGGTTGGCACACTTCAGGTCATAAATCAGCTGGGCCAGATCCTCAATGGAGTAAATATCGTGGTGGGGCGGCGGGGAAATCAGACCCACACCGGTGGTGGAATTGCGGCACTTGGCGACCCAAGGGTAGACCTTGCCGCCGGGGAGCTGACCGCCCTCGCCGGGCTTGGCGCCCTGGGCCATTTTGATCTGAATTTCCTTGGCGGAGACCAGATATTTGCTGGTCACGCCGAACCGGGCGGAGGCCACCTGCTTGATGGCGGAGTTCCGCTCCGTGCCGTAGCGCTCCTCGGCCTCGCCGCCCTCGCCGGTGTTGGACTTGCCGCCCAAGCGGTTCATGGCGATGGCCAGGCACTCATGGGCTTCCTGGGACAGGGCGCCGTAGCTCATGGCCGCGGTCTTGAAGCGCCTGACAATGGAATCCACGCTTTCCACCTCGTCAATGGGCACGCCGGTTTCGGGATAGTTGAAATCCAGCAGATCCCGCAGGTGCATATCGTCGCCGTCTTCGTTGGCTGCGGCGGCGGTGTACTGCTTGAACTTTCCGTAGTCCCCCGTCCACACCGCCTCCTGCAGCAGATGGATGGTCTGGGGATTATAGAGGTGCTGCTCCGCTTCCGCGCCGCTGCGGAACTTGTGGAAACCCACGCTGGGCAAATCCATGTAGATGTCCAGCCCCAGGGGGTCAAAGGCCTGCTGGTGGCGGTCCTCCACGTCCTTCTGGATGTCGGCGATGGTAATGCCGCCCACCCGGCTGACAGTGTTGGTGAAATACTTGTCGATGACCTCCTTGCTGATGCCCACGGCCTCGAAAATCTGGCTGCCCTGGTAGGACTGGATGGTGGAAATGCCCATTTTGGAGGCGATTTTCACAATACCGGCCAGAACCGCCCGATTGTAGTCGTCCACGGCGGCATAGTAGTCCTTGTCAAGCAGTCCGTCGTCGATGAGGCTGCGGATGCTGTCCTGTGCCAGATAGGGGTTGATGGCGCAGGCGCCGAAGCCCAGCAGGGTGGCAAAATCGTGGACAAGCCGGGGCTCGCCGCTTTCCAGAATCAGCGCCATAGCGGTGCGCTTGCGGGTACGCACCAGGTACTTGGACACCGCGCTCACCGCCAGCAGACTGGGAATAGCCACGTGGTATTCGTCGATGTCCCGGTCGGAGAGGATCAGAATGTTGGTGCCGTCCCGGTAGGCCCGGTCAACGTCCACGAACAGCCGGTCAATGGCCCGCTCCAACGGCGTATTTTTATAGTAGCAGATGGACACCGTCTCCACCTTGAAGCCGGGTACGTCCATGGTCTTGATTCTCAGCAGATCGGTTTCCGTCAGGATGGGGTTGTCGATTTTCAGAACCTTGCAGTTGTCCGCGTTCTCCTCCAGGAGATTGCCCTGGGCGCCCACATACACCGTGGTGGAGGTGACGATCTTCTCCCGCAGGGCGTCGATGGGCGGGTTGGTGACCTGGGCGAACATCTGCTTGAAGTATTCAAACAGGGGCGGGCGGGTATGGCTGAGGACGGCCAGGGGCGTATCGGCACCCATGGCCCCGGAAGGCTCCGCGCCGTTTTTCGCCATGGGGAGCATGATGTTTTTCAGGTCCTCATAGCGGTAGCCGAAGGCCTTCTGCAAGCGCACCATTTCTTCTCTTGTATAGGAGGGAATCTTCCGGTTGGGCACCTTCAGGCTGGAAAGGGTCACCAGATTCCGGTCCAGCCATTCGCCGTAGGGCTGGCGGCCGGCGTACTCCGCCTTCAGATGCTCGTCATCCACCAGCTCGCCTTTCACCGTGTCCACCAGCAGCATTTTGCCGGGGCGAAGACGGTCCTTACGGACGATCTTTTCCTGGGGAATATCCAGCACGCCCACCTCGCTGGACAGAATCAGCCGGCCGTCGTCGGTGATGTAGTAGCGGCTGGGACGCAGGCCGTTGCGGTCCAGCACCGCGCCCATCACGTCGCCGTCGCTGAACAGAATGGAGGCCGGGCCGTCCCAGGGCTCCAGCATGGTGGCGTAATACTGGTAGAAATCCCGCTTTTTGGAGTCCATGCTCTTGTTGTTGCTCCAGGGCTCGGGAATGGTGACCATCACCGCCAGGGGCAGATCCATGCCGTTCATCACCATGAATTCCAGGGTGTTGTCCAGCATGGCGGAGTCGGAGCCGCCCTGATTCACGATGGGCAGCACCTTGGTCATGTCGTCCTTCAGAAAACGGCTGCCAATGGTCTCCTCCCGGGCCAGCATGGTATCCACGTTGCCCTGGATTGTATTGATTTCGCCGTTGTGGAGGATGAACCGGTTGGGATGGGCCCGGTTCCAGCTGGGGGAGGTGTTGGTGGAAAACCGGCTGTGCACCATGCCGATGGCGGATTCATAGTCCGCATCCTGCAGGTCGGGATAAAACAGCCGCAGCTCCTTGACCAGGAACATGCCCTTATACACGATGGTGCGGCTGGACAGGCTGCAGACGTAGGTCTCCTGATTGGACTGCTCAAAGACCCGGCGTACCACATACAGCCGCCGGTCAAAGTCGATGCCGGCCTTCATCCGGGGCGGCTTGCCCACAAAGGCCTGCCAGATGCTGGGCATACAGTCCCGGGCCTTCTGTCCCAGAAACTCCGGGCACACCGGTACCTGGCGCCAGCCCAGGAAGGGCAGTCCTTCCTTTTTGCAGATGATCTCAAAGAGCTTTTTGGCCTGGTTGCGGAGCAGCTCCTCCTGGGGGAAGAAAAACATGCCCACGCCGTATTCCCGCTCGCCCCCCAGGGCAATGCCCGCAGCGGCAGCCGCTTTCGTAAAGAACTTGTGGCTGACCTGCAGCAGAATGCCCACGCCGTCGCCGGTTTTTCCCTCGGCATCCTTGCCGGCCCGGTGCTCCAGATGCTCCACAATCTGCAGCGCGTCGTCCAGCGTCCGGTGGCTCTTTCTGCCCTTGATGTCCACAACCGCGCCGATGCCGCAGTTGTCGTGCTCAAACCGGGAATCGTACAGCCCTGCCGGGGTTGTGCGCTCGGTAAAATTCTCCATAGCTTTCTCTCCTCTCGGTTGATTGGGACACGAAAAAAGGCGTTTCCGCGTATTTGGGCAAGCTTCGCCCACGCGGGAACGCCATTGTTCTCTTTCGATATCATACCACAAAGTTCATCGCTTTACAATGCTAAAGAAACTCTCTTTTGTCCGGCGATCTTTGGTTCATTTGCCCAATTACCGTCGAAATTCCGGGAAACTGCCGGATTACTTCCGGTTTTCCTTCTGCTTTTCCAGCTTCAGGTACATCTCCTTCAGATGCTCCGCCAGAGTGCTGTCCGAACGGAAGGGAGAGAAGAAGTGATATTTGGACGAAGCATTCTGCTGGAAGTTGCGGATGTGATCCTTGATGCTCTCGTACTTCACGATGACGGTATTCTCCTCGGCAAAGCGCTTGAGCTTGACAATCAGCTGGCTGGAATGGGCCACGTCGATGACAAACACGCCGTAGAACATGCCGATGAAGAAGGAAAAGGCCAGATTGTTGGACAGCCAGGCCAGGGCGTCCAGGATGTATGGATGCACAAAGAAGTAGTACAGCGCCCCCAGCACCGCCCAGAAGAAGGAAAACAGCGGGCAGATGATGCCCTGGACGTTGCCCCAGAGATCGGAATAATCCCACAGCCGGACCTTCAGGTACTTCAGGCAGAACAGGCCCGCCACATACTCAATCAGGGTCATGCACACCGCCATGGCGGCAAACAGCATCGCCTTGTTCCAGAAGGGGTTGGCAATCCAGTTCAGCCGCTCCAGAAGGGCCAGCAGAAACAGCGTACACAGGCCGAAGCCGTAAATGGGCAGATACGGCCCGGTGCAGAAGCCGGGATTGACCCATTTTTGATGGCGGTGGGTCAGGTTCCGGTACAGCAGCTCCAGCACCCATCCCAGAGTGGAGCCGATTAAAAATAAAAATGCCAATACCAGCGCAAGATTCATAAAAGCGATCCTCTCTTCTGTCTTTCTGTTCTTATTTTATTCACGTTTCCTAAACACCAGCGAAATAATCTTTTACAAAAATGTAAACGGTTTACAGGCCGATGGCCCGGGTAAGCAGCAGCTCCGCCTTTTGGTTGAAGGCCTCCTGGGTGCAATGCAGGTTCCCGGCGAACCAGTCCTGGTACAGCTGGCTCAGGCCCCCGGCGCAGAAGCGGATCGACAGTTCAAACTCCTCACGGCTGGCAACCGCGAACTCCGATTCATGCTCCAGCAGATAATCCACCACCACCGCGCACAGCTGGTCGCTGAGCTGCTTGGCGGCATGGGACGCCAGAATTCTCCGGTAGAAAGCCTGGTCTTCGTCCAGGATGGATTGGATTCGTCCCAGAAGAACGCCCGGCAGCGCTTCGATTGGGTAGGTCTGGTCGGACAGAACGTCCCGGATGCGGCAGAAAGCCTCCTCCACCATCTGATGAATCACGTCGGGGATGTCCGCATAGTGGGCGTAAAAGGTTCCCCGGTTGATTTCCGCCCGGTTCACCACGTCCGTCACCGTTATTTTGTCCAGAGGCTTTTCCTGGAGCAGATCGGCCAGCGCCGCCTTGATGAGCCTCCGGGAGCGAACCGCGCTCCTGTATTCCGCCTTCGCCACGGGCAGTCCCCCTTTCAAAAATATACAGATCCCTGAAGTTTGTACAAAATTCGGCATATCCTGCCCAAATTGCTGCTTGCGCTTTTCCAGCAGGCCAATTATAATGGTCTCAATCAAAAAAGTCAACATTCGTTCAGTTTTGTCTTTGTGACGCATTTTGCCCCAAAGACAGCGTAAGGAGGATACTATGTCAGAAAAGAAACCGCCGGACAGCAGCTTTATGACAAAGGTCGCCACATTCATTGTGGATAAGCGCACTTTGTTCTTCCTGCTGTACATATTCGCCATTATTTTCTGTGTGTTTTCCACGGGTTGGGTGAACGTGGAAAACGACGTGACCACCTACCTGCCGGAGGATACGGAAACCCGGCAGGGCATCCTGGCCATGAACGAAAACTTCACCACCTTCGGCAGCGCCCAGGTCATGGTGTCCAACGTCACCTACGAGACGGCCGACGATCTGAGCCGGCAGATCGCGGATGTGGACGGGGTCAGCATGGTCACCTTCGACGACAGTGCCGACCACTACACCAGCGCTTCAGCGCTGTTCGACATCAGCTTCGACGGGCTGACCAACGACGAGAGCAGCCTGCAGGCCCTGAATGAGATCAAGTCTCTTCTGGAGGGTTATGATTTCTGCGTGTACTCCGACGTTGGTTTCGATGAAAACGCCCAGCTTGAGGGAGAGATGACCGCCATCCTGATTGTGGCGGTGGTCATCATTCTGGTGGTGCTCACCCTGACCTCCCGCTCCTACGCAGAGGTGCCGGTGCTGATTATCACCTTCGCCGTGGCGGCGGTTCTGAATATGGGCACCAATTTCCTGTTGGGAACCATCAGCTTCATTTCCAACTCCGTTGCCGTGGTGCTCCAGCTGGCGCTGGCCATCGACTATGCCATTATCCTGTGCCACCGCTTCACCGACGAGCGGGAGACCCGCTCCGCCCGGGAGGCCTGCATCACCGCCCTGAGCAAAGCCATTCCGGAAATCAGCGCCTCCTCTCTGACCACGGTTTCCGGTCTCGCGGCTCTGGGATTCATGGAGTTCGGTATCGGCCTGGATATGGCGCTGGTGCTGATTAAGGCCATTTTGCTGAGTCTGCTGTCCGTGTTCACCCTGATGCCCGGGCTTCTGATGCTGTTCAGCCCCCTGATGGACCGCACCCGCCACAAAAAACTGCTGCCCAATGTTACGGTTCTGGGCAAATTCGCGGTGAAAACCCGGCGCGTTGTTCCCCCGCTGTTTGCGGTGCTTCTGGTAGGGGCCTTCTACCTGTCCAACCGCTGCCCCTATGTCTACAGCTACACCAATCTGGAAACGGCAAAAATGACGGAGCGTCAGGAGTCCTTCTTCAAAATTCAGAACACCTTCGGCACCAACAACATGCTGGCTCTGGTGGTACCCGGCGGCGACTATGAGGCGGAAGCCCGGGTCATGGAGGAGCTGGAAGCATGTCCTGAGGTCAAGAGCACCATGGGTCTTGCCAGCGTGGAACTCATGGACGGCTACCACCTGACCGACAGCCTCACCCCCCGGGAGCTTTCGGAGCTGGTGGGAATGGATTATGAGGTGGTACAGTTATTGTATTCCGCCTACGCCGTGGATCATGACCAGTACGGCGAAATCCTCCAGGGCCTGGACAAATACGACGTTCCCCTGTTTGATATGCTTCTGTTCGTCAAGGATCAGTTGGAGCTGCGGAACATCAATCTGGAGGGCGAGGATCAGCAGACCATGGACGACCTGTTCGCCCAGCTGGACAGCGCCCGGAAGCAGCTGAAAAGCGACCGCTACAGCCGTATGGTGGTCTACCTGAACCTGCCTGAGGAAAGCGACGAAACCTTCGCTTTCCTGCAGCACATCCGGGACATCCTGGGCAAATACTACGACGGAGACTACTATGTGGTGGGCAACTCCACCAGCTCCCGGGATCTGGCCTCCTCCTTCGTCAAGGACAATCTGCTGATTTCCATTCTTTCCTCCCTGTTCGTCATTCTGGTGCTGCTGTTCACCTTCCAGTCTGCGGGGCTGCCTCTGCTGCTGATTGTGTGTATCCTGGGCAGTATCTGGATCAATTTCTCCTTCCCCACACTGATGAATCAGCCGTTGTACTTCCTGGGCTACCTCATCGTGCAGGCCATCCAGATGGGCGCGAACATTGACTACGCCATCGTCATTTCCAGCCACTATCAGGAGCTGAAAACCACCATGCCCCACAAGCAGGCCATCGTGGCGGCGCTGAACGCGGCCTTCCCCACCATCTTCACCTCCGGCACCATCATGTCCGCCGCCGCGCTGCTCATCGGCAATATGTCCGCCCAGCCCGTCATCGCCATTCTGGGCACCTGCCTGGGCCGGGGCACCATCGTCTCCATCGTCATCGTCCTGACGGTGCTGCCCTCCATCCTCGTGCTCAGCGATTCCATTATCAACCGCACCTCCTTCAAGATGAAGGGCATTGAAATTCCCACCAAAACCGCCAGCGGCACCATGTATGTCAGCGGCCGCCTCCGGGGTCAGGTCAGCGGTATGGTGGACGGCGAATTCACCGGCGTGATCCGGGGCGACATGAACGCCACCATTTCCACCAGCACCAAGATACAGCAGCTTGATGATCACCAGGAGAAAGGAGGCGAAGGCAATGCGTAACGTTTTCAAGCGGGCGTCCGCTCTGATTCTCTGCCTGCTTCTGTGCGCCTGCCTGCCCCTGACGGCGCTGGCGGAGGAAACCGGCGATACCGGCAGGGTGCTGCGGATTTTCCGGAAGCAGCAGTTCCTGGAGCTGGCGGAAAGCTGCCGCCTGGACAGCTACAGCCAGGATCTGACCGTGGTGCTCATGTCCGATATCGATCTGAAGGAAGCCGATTTCGGCGGCATTCCTATCTTCTGCGGCACCTTTGACGGAAACGGCCACACCATTTCCGGCCTGTCCGTCACCGCGGATGGCTCCAACATGGGTCTTTTCCGGTATCTTTCCAAAACCGGCGTGATTCGGAATCTGAAGGTTACAGGCACCGTCGCCCCCGGGGGCAGCGCCTCCGCCGTGGGCGGAATCGTCGGAAGCAATGGCGGAACTGTTCAGAACTGCACCTTCTCCGGCCTCGTGTCCGGCGTGGATGACGTGGGCGGAATCGTGGGTATCAACACCGTGGACGGCATCGCGGAGGACTGCCAGGCTGGCGGAACCGTCACCGGCAGCCACCGGGTGGGCGGCATCGTCGGCCATAACAAAGGCGTCGTCCGCGCCTGCACCAACAGCGCTCAGGTGAATACCACCGCCGAGGAAAACAAGGTCAATCTCTCCGACATCACCCTGTCCACCATCACCGGCACGGAATCCGCCAATACGGTGACGGATATCGGCGGCATCGCCGGTTCCAGCAGCGGTGTGATCCGGGACTGCAAAAACCGGGGCGACGTGGGCTACCAGCACATGGGCTACAACATCGGCGGCATCGCCGGTACCCAGACCGGTTATGTGTACCAATGCGAAAACAGCGCCCGGGTCTACGGGCGCAAGGAAGTGGGCGGCATCGTCGGCCAGATGGAGCCTACCACCTTCATTGAATACACCGCCGATACCCTGCAGATTCTCCAGGGGCAGCTGAATACCCTGGGAAATCTGACCAATCAGGCGGTTTCCAGCGTCCAGAGCAGCACCTCCAGCCTCACCGGACAGGTGGATCAGCTGCACAATGACATTCAGAATGCCAAGGACGCCCTGGATTCTCTGAAGCCCAGTCTGGATCCCCCCTACGTTCCCGACCTGGACACCATCGAAGCGGCAAGAAATAACCTCAGCAGCAGCCTGTCCGACATGAAAACCTCCCTGAGCGGCATGGTGGATTCCACCCAAAGCTCCATGGACTCTCTGAACCGGACCCTGCGCGCCATCTCCTCACAGGTAAGCGCCATGAGCGCCACCATCGGCAATGCCTCGGAAAATCTGGGCGGTGCCATTGAGGACATCTCCGATCAGGATACGGACGCCATTCTCTCCGGAAAGGTGGAAAGCTGCAGCAACACCGGCGCCGTGCTGGCCGACCGGAACGCGGGCGGCATCGTGGGCGCCATCGCCCCGGAAAATGACCTGGACCCCGAAAGCGACGTCATGGTCACCGGCGACAACTCCATGAATTTTGACACCCAGCTGCGAGGCGTCATCCGCGGCTGCCAGAATACGGGCAGTGTCACGGTCAAGCGGCAGAACGCGGGCGGTATCGTGGGCTGGATGGCTCTGGGTCTGACCCGGGACTGTCTCAGCACCGGCTTCCTTGACGCCGGGAACGCCGACTATGTGGGCGGCATTGCCGGGCAGAGCAGCGGATATATCCGCTCCTGCAGCGTCAAAGCCGCCATAGACGGCAGCGCCAGCGTGGGCGGCATCGCCGGAAAGGCCGTCACCGTCACCGACTGCCGCAGTATGGTGAATCTGACAGGCTCCGAAAAAACCGGCGCCGTGCTGGGGGTGCGGGAGGAAGCCTACGGTATCCTGGACGCGGAGGACGACGGTTCGGAGGGAGAGCAGACGGAAACCGTCGCCGGCAACTACTATCTTGCAGTGGATTCCGACATCGGCGGTATCGACGGCGTCAGCTACGCCGGATGTGCCCAGGGCCTGACGGAAACGGAATTTGCCCAGCTGGAGGGGCTGGACCCGGTTTTCGAGACCGTTTCCATCCGCTTCCTGTTTGACGGCGGCGCGGTTTACACCGTATCCCTTGCCCCGGGTCAGGCACTGTCTCCCGACCGGATTCCCGAGCTGCCGGCGAAAGAGGGCTATACCTGCTACTGGGACGGTCTGGATGATGCAGACCTCACCGCCATCGGCTTTGACACCACCTTCCGGGCCGTGTACCTGGCGGAAAAGAAAACCGTTCAGAGTGAAGATACCCGTGAAAACGGCCTGCCCGTTCTGCTGGCCGAGGGTCAGTTCTCCGGCGACGAGCCCATTTCCCTGACGCCAATGGAAAAGTGGCCGGGCCTGGAGATTGACGAAACCTTCCTGGAAGGCTTCACCTTTACACTTCCCGGGGGAACCTGCAGCGCCCTTCGGTATCTGCCGGAAAATGCCTGGGAGGCAAAGACGGACCGGGTGTATGTCCAGGGCGCGGACGGCGCTTGGCGGGAAACGGAGGTTTCCCGGGATGTCAGTTACCTTGTGTTCTCCGTGCAGGCGGGAGATCAGGCCTTCTGCATCGTCCGCACGGCTCCGGAATTCCCCACGGCGGTTGCCGCCGCGGCTGGCGCGGGCGCCGTTGCGATTATCCTGGCGGCAGCTCTGCTGATTCACCGCCGGAATAAGCGGAAAAAGGCGAAAGCCGCCTCAGAGGAAGCAAGCAATCCATAACCTACCGGCCGTCCATCCTGGACGGCCGGTTCTTTTGCAAAGATTTGGTTAAGAAATTAGGAATCTCCCATCCCTTAACATTTTGTTTACAACAGATTCACTATAATAGTAGAGGAAATTTTGTAGAATAATGCCAAACTCAGGAAGAATGCGAGGCACCTTATGAATACATACCGCGCCGGTATTGACATCGGCTCCACAACCGTGAAACTCGTGCTGCTGGACGAACAGGGAGAAATCCGTTTCGGGCAGTACCGCCGCCACTGCGCCCACACCCAGGAAACGCTGAAGGAGCTGCTCATGGAAGCCCGGGAACAGGTGGGCCCCTGCCTGCTGAAGGTGAAAATCACCGGCTCCGGCTCCATCAATCTGGGCAAAGCCATGGGTATCGGCTTTGTGCAGGAGGTGGTGGCCGTGGCTTCCGCACTGCAGGCCGTGGCGCCCCAGACCGACGTTGCCATCGAGCTGGGCGGCGAGGACGCCAAGATCATCTATTTCCGGGGCGGCCTGGAGGAGCGGATGAACGGCGTCTGCGCCGGCGGCACCGGCTCCTTTATCGACCAGATGGCCTCCCTGCTGCAAACCGACGCCTCCGGCCTAAATGCCGAGGCGGAGCATTATCGGGAAATCTACCCCATCGCCGCCCGGTGCGGCGTGTTCGCCAAGACCGACATTCAGCCCCTCATCAACGAGGGCGCGACCAAGGCGGATCTGGCCGCCTCCATTTTCCAGGCGGTGGTCAATCAGACCATTTCCGGTCTCGCCTGCGGCAAGCCCATCAAGGGCTGCGTGGCCTTCCTGGGCGGCCCCCTGCACTTCCTGCCGGAGCTGAAAAAGGCCTTTATCCGCACCCTGAAGCTGACCCCGGAAACCACCGTCGATCCGGAAAACTCCCACCTCTTCGCTGCTATGGGCGCGGCGCTGGAATCCGATGACGCCGAGGCCGTCAGCATGGACGGCATGATTGACCGTCTGGAAAAGGGCGTGGAAATGGCCTTTGAGCTGAAGCGGCTGGAACCGCTGTTTGCCAGCAAGGAAGAGCACCGGGCGTTCTGTGAGCGCCACGGCAAAGCCATCGTCCGGCGGGAGAGCCTGAGCGAATACCGGGGCGACTGCTTCCTGGGCATCGACGCCGGCTCCACCACCACAAAAGTGGCGCTGATTGGGAGCCGGGGACAGCTCCTCTTCTCCTACTACGCCAACAACCAGGGCAACCCCATCCGCACCGCCATGGACGCCATGGCACGTTTGAAAGACGAGCTGCCGAAAGGCGCAAGAATCGTCCGTTCCTGCTCCACCGGCTACGGCGAAGCGCTGCTGAAATCCGCCTTCTGCCTGGACGAGGGCGAGGTGGAGACCATCGCTCACTGCACCGCCGCCGCCTTCTTTGACCCGGATGTGGACTGCGTGCTGGACATCGGCGGGCAGGACATGAAGTGCGTCAAGCTGAAAAAGGGCAGCGTGGACACGATTTTGCTGAACGAAGCCTGCTCCTCCGGCTGCGGCTCCTTTATTGAAAACTTCGCCGGTTCCCTGGGCTACAGCGCCGAGGGCTTTGCCAAGGAAGCGCTGTTTGCCAAAAATCCCATCGATCTCGGCACCCGGTGCACCGTGTTCATGAATTCCAACGTCAAGCAGGCCCAGAAGGAGGGTGCCACGGTACAGGACATCTCCGCGGGGCTTGCCTACTCCGTCATCAAAAACGCCCTGTACAAGGTCATCAAGCTGGCAGACCCTACCGACCTGGGCAAACACATCGTGGTGCAGGGCGGCACCTTCTATAACCAGGCCGTTCTCCGAGCCTTTGAAAAAATCGCCGGTGTGGAGGCCACCTGCCCGGATATTTCCGGCATTATGGGCGCTTTCGGCGCGGCGCTGATCGCCCGGGAGCGGTATCACGGCCAGCAAACCACCACCTTGCCCCTGGCGGATATTCTGAACCTGACCTACACCACCGCCACCACCCGCTGCGGCGGCTGCTCCAACCACTGTATGCTGACCATCAACAAATTCCCCGGCGGCCGCCGCCATGTGACCGGCAACCGCTGTGAAAAGGGTCTGGGCGGCAGCGGCTCCGGGCAGAAGGGGCCGAACCTGATGGCCTACAAGCTGCAGCGGATGTTCGACTACCCGCCGCTGGAAAATGCCCCCCGGGGCGAAATCGGCATTCCCCGGGTGCTGAACATGTACGAAAACTACCCCTTCTGGGCCACCTTCTTCCGGGAGCTGGGCTTCCGGGTTGTGCTTTCTCCCAAATCCACCCGAAAAATCTACGAGCTGGGCATGGAGTCCATCCCCTCCGAGTCCGAGTGCTATCCCGCTAAGCTGTCCCACGGTCACGTCCAGTGGTTAATCAACCAGGGAATCAAAACCATCTTCCATCCCTGTGTGTTCTATGAGCATCAGGAAACCCCCGGTGCCCAGAACCACTACAACTGCCCCATCGTGGTCTCCTATCCGGAAAATCTGAAGAACAATGTGGAAGCCGTAGCCGACGGGGAAGTTCGCTACATCCGCCCCTTCATTGCCTTCACCAGCGAAAAAACCGCCGCCGACCGCCTGGTTTCCCTGTGCAAAGAGGAATGGGGCATCGGCGGAAAGGAAGTCCGCGCCGCCGTGCACGCGGCCTGGGAAGAACAGCTTCACGCCAAGGCCGACGTCCGGGCAGAGGGAGCAAAAGCCCTTCAATGGATGGCGGACAACGACGCCCGGGGCATCGTCCTGGCGGGGCGTCCCTACCACGTGGACCCGGAAATCAACCACGGCATCCCGGAGATGATCGCCTCCTACCATCTGGCGGTGCTCACCGAGGACAGCCTGCCCATCGACTTTACCCCCGAGCGACCCCTCCGGGCCAACGACCAGTGGGTCTATCACTCCCGGCTGTACAGCGCGGCGGAATTCGTGGCAAAGCGGGAGGATTTGGAGCTGATTCAGCTGAATTCCTTCGGTTGCGGCCTGGACGCCGTCACCACCGACCAGGTGTGCGAAATTCTGGAGGGCAGCAACAAGCTCTACACCGTACTGAAAATCGACGAGGTGAACAACCTGGGCGCCGCCCGGATTCGCATCCGCAGCCTGCTCGCTGCCATGAATCAGCGGAAGGAACGGGGTATTCTACCCCAGCCCAGGCCCGCCGCCTACCACCGGTCGGAGTTCACCAAGCAGATGTATGAGGCCGGGTACACCATTCTCGCACCCCAGATGAGCCCCATTCACTTTGACCTGCTGGGACCCATCTTCCGGAAATACGGCTACCATATTGAAGTTTTGGACAACGACAACCGGAGCGCCATCGACACAGGGCTGAAATTCGTCAACAACGACGCCTGCTTCCCCTCCATCACCGTTGTGGGACAGATCATGGACGCGGTGCTTTCCGGAAAATACGACACGAACAAGCTGGCGGTCATCATGTCCCAGACCGGCGGCTGCTGCCGGGCCAGCAACTATGTGGGCTTCATCCGCCGGGCGCTGGACAAGGTTGGGTTGGGGCATATCCCGGTGATCTCCCTGAACGCCAACGGCATGGAGACCAACGAGGGCTTCAAGCTCTCCCCTGCTCTGCTTCTGTCCGCCCTGAAAGCTGTCGTCTACGGTGACCTGTTCATGCGCTGCCTGTACCGGGTGCGCCCGTACGAAAAGGAAAAAGGCGCCGCCAACGCCCTGCACCGGAAGTGGCTGGAAATCGCCATCGACTCCCTGGTCAACGACAAGAGCAAATGGAGCTATCGGGACGTATGCCGGGGCATCGTGGAAGCCTTTGACAATCTGCCCATCGACGAAACCCTCCGCAAGCCCAGAGTCGGCATTGTGGGCGAGATTCTGGTCAAATACATGCCCCTGGCCAACAACCACCTGGTGGATCTGCTGGAAGCCGAGGGGGCGGAGGCCGTGGTGCCCGATCTGCTGGACTTCCTGAATTACTGCGTGTACAACGGCGACTATAAGCACGAATACCTGGGCACCAGCTGGACAAACGCCGCCTCCGCGAAAATCGGCGTGGACGCCATCCGCGCACTGCGCAAGCCCGCTCTGCAGGCGCTGGAAAAGAGCCGCCGATTTGAAGCCCCCATGCCCATCGAGCAGGTGGCGGAGCTGGCAAAGCCCTTCCTCTCCATCGGCAACCAGTACGGCGAAGGGTGGTTTCTCACCGGGGAAATGGCGGAGCTGATTCTCTCGGGAACCCCCAACATCGTGTGCATCCAGCCCTTTGCGTGCCTGCCCAACCATGTTGTCGGCAAGGGCGTCATCAAGGCGCTGAAAAAAGCCTATCCCCAGGCCAACATCGTAGCCGTGGACTACGACCCCGGCGCGTCTGAGGTCAACCAGCTCAACCGCATCAAGCTCATGCTGTCCACCGCAAAGAAGCGGCTTGCCGAGGAAACAACAGCTGAAGCGGCCGTCTAATACTATTTCTTGATAAAAATGTTCCATTTTTATCAAGAAGGCACCGCCTTACGGCGTTGCCGAATCTGTGATTTTCGAGACAGAAAATTACAGATTCCTGTCTCATATGATTCTCTAATGAAAATGTTTCATCCAGATCGATGAAACATTTTAAAAGAGAATCAGTATAATCCTGTTTTCCCAAAAGCGCGCAAAATGCCTCCGCACGACCATGCGGAGGCATTTTTTATGAAATTACAGGCCGAAGTACCGTTTTGCGTTGTTGAAGCTGACGCCCTCGACGATTTTTTTCAGGCTGGCCTCAACATTGGGGTACTCCCCGTTTTCCACCCAGCCGCCGATGAGATTACACAGAATCCGGCGGAAATAGTCGTGGCGGGCGTAGCTCAGGAAGGAGCGGGAGTCGGTGAGCATGCCGATGAAATTGCCCAGCAGCCCCAGGCTTGCCAGGGTCTTCATCTGCTCCTCCATGCCCATCTTGTTATCATTGAACCACCAGGCGCTGCCGTGCTGAATCTTCCCGGGAACCTCCGGCCCTTGGAAGCAGCCGATCAGGGTGCCCAGCTGGGCATTGTCGGCGGGGTTCAGGGAGTAGAGGATGGTCTTGGGGCACTCACCGGTTTCGTCCAGGGCGGACAGAAGCTGGGCGATGTTGCCGCCGCAGGTGTTCTGGGCGATGGCGTCCACACCGGTGTCCGGGCCCTGAAGCTTGAAAATGCGCTGGTTGTTGTTGCGCAGGCAGGAGTAGTGCAGCTGCATGGCAATATCCAGCCGGTGGTAGGCTCTTCCCAGGCACAGGAGAATGACGGTCTGATAGCCTTCCACTTCCTCGGTGGTCAGCGTTTCGCCCCGCAGCGCCTTCTGGTAAACGGCGTCCGCCTGCTCCACGGTGTAATTCTGGAAGGGCACATAGTCCAGGCCATGGTCGGAAGCCCGGCAGCCGTGGGCCTTGAAATACTCCAGCCGCTCCACCAGAGCGTCCAGCACGTCCTGCATGGTGGGCAGGCTCTCCTTGCCCACGGACTTTGCCAGAGCGGTCATGTATTCCTTCCAGCCGGCCTTGTGGATGTTCACAGCCTTGTCAGGACGGTAAGAGGGGCCGACAACCACGTCGATGGTGGGATCGGCGGCAATTTTCTCGTGCCATTTCAGGTCATCCACGGGATCGTCGGTGGTGCCGATGAAGGCCACATTGGCCTTGCGGATCAGGCCCCGGGCGGACATCTCCGGGTCATGCTGCAGCATGTCATTGCAGTGATCCCAGATGCGCCTGGCGCTCTCGGTGGTCAGCGGCTCGGTGACGCCGAAGAACTGCCGCAGCTCCAGGTGGCACCAGTGGTACATGGGGTTGCCGATGGCCATTTCCAGAGCTTCCACGAACTTCAGAAACTTCTCATAGGGGTCAACCATGCCGGTGACATACTGCTCCTCAACGCCGTTGGAGCGCATAACGCGCCACTTGTAGTGGTCGCCGGCGAAGCTGCCGTCGGGGTTTTCGCCGCCCAGCCACACCTCAGCCAGGTTGTTGAACCGGCGGTCTTCAAAAATCTCCTGGGGATTTAAGTGGCAGTGGTAGTCCGCCAGAGGCATCTTGCTGGCATAGTCATGGTACAGGTGCCGGGCTGTGGGGGTTTCCAGGAGGAAATCCTTGTCCATAAATTCTTTCATGAGGGAACTCCTTTACATCGAAAGTAAGCCTCTGCCCGATTGCCCGGGCAGAGGCTTCTGAAGGGTCAGGTTATCTCTGAATCCGTCCGGAGCCGTCGCCGCCGGCCAGCTTCTCCACCTCGGGAACGGTGACCATGTTGTAGTCGCCCTCGATGGAGTGCTTCAGCGCGGAAGCCGCCACCGCGAATTCCACCGCCGCCTGGGTGTCCTTGCCACTGAGCAGAGAGTAAATCAGGCCGCCGCCGAAGCTGTCGCCGCCGCCCACACGGTCGATGATGTGCAGGCTATACTTCTTGGAGAAGCAGTACTCGTCCTTGGCAACATTATACAGCATAGCAGACCAGCCGTTGTCGAAGGCGGAGTGGCTCTCCCGGAGGGTGATGGCCACCATCTCGAAGCCGAACTTGTCCGCCAGCTGCTTGGCAACACTCTTGTAGCCCTCGTGGTTCAGGCTGCCGCCGTAGATATCGGTGGCTTCGGCCTCGATGCCGAACACGTCCTTGGCGTCCTCCTCGTTGGAGATGCACACGTCCACGTACTGGCACAGGTCGGTCATGGCTTCTCTCGCCTGAGCGCGGGTCCACAGCTTGCCCCGGTAGTTCAGGTCGCAGGAGATCTTGCAGCCGTGGGCCTTGGCGG
>CAMAKJ010000004.1 GCA_945836055.1 uncultured Clostridia bacterium
CCAACGGCTCCTCCTGGAACATCGCCAAGTCCGTCTTTGACGCCCTGGGGGCCAAAACCTACGTCATCAACGCCGAGCCTGACGGCTACAACATCAACAAGGACGCCGGCTCCACCCACATTGAGGTGCTGCAGCGCTATGTGTTGGAAAACGGCCTGGACGTGGGCTTTGCCTACGACGGCGACGCCGACCGCTGCATGTGCGTGGACGAGAAGGGCAATATCGTCACCGGCGACCACATTCTGTACATCTACGGCAAGTACATGAAGGAGCGGGGCAAGCTCCTGGGCAACACCGTGGTCACCACCATCATGTCCAACTTTGGCCTCTACAAGGCCTTCGACGAGCTGGGTATCGGCTACGCCAAGACCAAGGTGGGCGACAAATACGTCTATGAGTATATGATGCAGAACGGCTGCCGTCTGGGCGGCGAGCAGAGCGGACACATCATTTTTTCCAAATACGCCACCACCGGCGACGGCATTCTCACCAGCCTGAAGATCATGGAAGCCATGCTGGCAAAGAAGAAGACCCTGAGCCAGCTGTGCGAGGGCTTCACCTTCTACCCCCAGGTTCTGAAGAATGTCCGGGTCGCCGACAAGCCCGCCGCTCAGTCCGATCCTGACGTCCAGAAGGCCGTGGCGGAGGTCACTGCCAAGCTGGGGGACACCGGCCGCATTCTGGTGCGGGAATCCGGCACCGAGCCGGTAATCCGGGTTATGGTGGAGGCCGAGAGCAAGGAAATCTGCGAGCAGTATGTGGACTACGTTGTGGACACCATCCGCGCCAAGGGCCACTGCGTGTAAACGTAGGAATGCAAAATGCTGAAACCAATGAGCATGTAGTATTAAAACGGAGCGCCGTCCCGGCTGGGGTGGCGCTCCGTTTTCTATGGGATTGGGGAATAGGTTTTTCCGGTCACGGCGTAGCCCCGGCCGGGCTTTGGCTGCCATTGGTAGCGGTTTTTCCCTTCCTCTGGGAATAGCGATTCCATGACGGCGGCAATGACGCCGCCGTGGGTTACAATCACCGTGTCCCGGTCGGTTTCCAGAACCGGCCGCAGCGCCCGGAGAACGCGGCGCTTCATCTGCTCTCCGCTTTCCCCGCCGGGGGGCGGCGTACGCTCCGGGTCGGCATCCAGCCACGCCTGGTATGCCGGGTCGTCTTTTAACTGTTCATAGCTGTGCATTTCAAAGGCGCCGAAGTCGATTTCCCGGAAATCCGGGCAGACTTCACAGTTTACGTCTCCAAAAAGAACGGCGAGCGTCTCCCGGCACCGCAGCATGGGGCTGGTGAGAAACCGGGCGTCGCCCACAGAAATGCGGGGCTGATTCTCCAGCGCCGTCCTACCCCCTTCCGACAGGGGCAGATCGGTGCTGCCGCAGTACAGGTGCCGCTCGTTTGCCAGCGTCATCCCGTGGCGGATGAGGTACACCGTCATTTGAGCCGCTCCTCCAGGCCGCAGAAGATCCGGCTGACCCGGGCAGCCTCTCCGGACAGATACCGGCACGTCAGGCCGTTCATCTGCCGCCACGAGCGCATGTCCGCCCCCATGGGCACCACCCCTGCGGAGATGTCCCGGCAGATCAGAATGCTGTCCCGCCACTGTTCCCGGTGGGACTGAAAATAAGCCACGGCATCCACTCCCGACCGGGCGCAGGCGTAGGTAAATTCCTCAATGTGGTCAATGCACCGTCTGGAAAAGTCGATTTCCCCGCCGGTGCAGGTAAAAATGTCCGCCGGCTTCAGGTCGAACGTGGATTTCGCAAAATCCAGTTTTCCCTGATAGGCACCGCCGATAATCAGTACCATACGCTCCTCCTAAATCAGTGCGTACACCGCCACGGCGCACGCTTCGCCCACAGTCAGGGCATAACCGGAAATATCCCCGTTCATACCTTCAAGAGACTTGTACCCCCGGTGCAGAGCCAGTGCGTACCCCGCCAGGCACCCGAGCAGGGCAAAGCCGTACTTCCCGCAGAGCAGGAACCCCGCCGCCAGAAAGGCCGCCAGCATACCGGCGAGAATCCACTGGTGGGCTTTGTTCTTTTCCTGGGCGGCATACTGGCTGGTGGCCATGGGCGGCAGGCCCTTCACCGCGAGAGCTGAGCAGCACCGGCTGACGGCGGGAATCAGGATCAGAATTCGCCAGTCCGCCGTCTCCGGTACGGAAGCCAGCAGGGCAAACTGGGTCAGCATCAGCAAGCACAGGCCAATGACCGCAAAGGAACCGACGTGGGAGTCCTTCAGAATCGCCCGGCGCTTTTCCAGGTCCCGGCAGGATTTCACCGCGTCGGTCACGTCCATAAACCCGTCCAGATGGAGAAATCCCGTTAAAACGAAGGGGCAGGCGCAGAGAATCAGTCCGCTCACCAGGCTGGGCAGGCGCAGCAGGCGGACAAGCCAGGCCAGCACCGCCCAGATGCCGCCGATTTTCAGTCCCACCACCGGCAGGAACAGCAGCATCTGCCCACGTGCCTTCTCATCCCAGAGATTTCCGGGAAAGGGAATGGCGCAGAACATGGACTGGCACATGGCAAAGCCGTAAAGCAGCCGTTTCACAGCGGCAGCACCCCCTTATAAACAATCGGATTTCCGGCGGTGACCTCAATTACAGTGTCGCAGGCCGCCGCGAGACACCGGTCGATTCCGGCGAGACTTTTCCGGTAAAGCTCCGTGATCTCGTCGTAGCGCTGGGCGTCGGCGTAGATGTAGTCGCTGACCACCACCGCGTGCTTCACGGCTCCGAGAAACGCAATCAGCTCGTCGGCGCACCGCTTCGCGCCCTCCAGGTCCAGTTCGTAGTTCTTTTCCCGGGGAAACAGAGCGTTCTGCAGCAGGGCCGTGGCGCTGTCCACCAGAAACGTACCGTTTTTGTCCGCCCTGTCCAGGCAGGACAGCATATTTTTCTCGCACTCCACGGTTTCAAACCCCAGCCCCGCACGGTCTGCCACATGCCGCCGGATGCGATCGTAGTCCTCCTCGTCTGTGGGAATCATGGTCGCCACATAGTAGCGCTTTCCCTCCCCGGACAGCTTCACCGCCAGCTGCTGGGCCAGGGTGGATTTTCCGTTTTTCGCGCCGCCGGAGAGAAAAACCGTCATGTTTTCCCCTCCACCGTGAACTGGTCGCCCTGGCGGATCTCGTCTAAGTACCCGTCGTCAATACCCGCCTGATCAAAGGTCGCCATATTGTTGATGATGGCACAGGCGGCGGAGAGCACCTGGAAGGCCAGCGGACAGCCGCTTCCCTCCCCCAGGCGCATCCCCAGCTGGAACAGGGGCTGCAAGTCCATGGCCTCCATAGCAAGGCGGTAGCCGATTTCAAAGGACGCATGGCTGGGAATCAGATAGCCCCGGGCCTCCGGGCACAGCCGAACGGCGCACAGCGCCGCCACGGCGGAGATAAAGCCGTCGATGACCACCGGACGGCGGGAGGCCGCCGCGCCCAGAAACGCGCCGCACATGGCGGCAATGTCAAAGCCGCCTACCTTTGCCAGCACGTCCACCGGGTCATTTCTTTCCGGCCGGTTGACGGCGATAGCCTGACGGATGACCTCCTTTTTCCGGCGGAAGCTGTCATCGGTGATGCCGCCCCCCCTGCCGGTGACGGTCTCCACGTCCGCAGACAGCAGAACAGCCAGAATTGCGGAAGAGGTTGTGGTGTTGCCGATGCCCATTTCTCCCACGCCCAGAGCGTCGGCATCGGTATTGCGTGCCAGCTCCGCGCCGGTAAGGATGGCGGTGACCGCCTGCTCCCGGGTCATGGCAGGGCCATAGGTCATATTCCGGGTGCCGTAGGCGATTTTCCGGTTCACAACCGCCTTGTCCCGGATATCGGCGTTGACGCCCACGTCGCACACCGTGATGCCGCTGCCAAAGTGCTTTGCCAGCACGCTGGCCCCGGTTTTCGCCCGGGTGAGATTCACCGTCTGCATCAGCGTCACGGAATGGGGCGCGCTGGACACCCCCTCCGCCACCACGCCGTTGTCGGCGGCGAAGACCAGCAGATGGGTTTTTTCCATCCGGTTGTGCACCCGCCCGGTGATGCCCGCCAGCTGGATGGACAGGTCTTCCAGCCGCCCCAGACTTCCGGGAGGCTTGGCAAGCTCCGCCTGACGCTTCCGGGCTTCCGCCATGGCCGCCTCGTCCAGCGGCTGAATGATCGACAACAGTTCTTTCAGTTTTGTTTCCATACCCAATCCTCCAAAATTCCCCGTTCCTGCAGCCAAAGCACCGCCGGAGCCGCCTGACGCACTTCCAGGGTAAATGTTGCCCCGGGGCACGCCGATTCTGCCGTCCGCAGAAGGCTTTCCAGCGAAATCGTGCCCTCTCCCGGCAGACTGTGGCTGTCGTAAGAGCCGTCGTTATTGTGAATGTGAAAATGGGACAGCCAAGGAGCGCATTTTTTCAGCCACTCCTCCGCCGGAACCGGGGAATAGGCATTCACATGCCCAACATCCAGGCACAGGCGCAATCGGGGATGGTCAACCGCCTGCATAATATCCCCAAGCATCTCCGGCTGCCCCTCCAGCACATTTTCCAGGACAATATCCACCCCGGGGTCCTCCTTCAGAAAGTCCTTCCAGAACACGATGGACTGCTCCGTATACCAGCAGGAAAAATACAGCCGGGGGTTGTATCCGCCGTGGATAATCACCTTCTCCGCGCCGTAACGCTTCGCCAGAGAGATGGCCTGCCGGTAGCGAAAGCGCGCTAAATCCCGGGCCTTGGGGTCAACGGCGCAGGGAAACAGCTCGCTGAAGGGTGCGTGGAGCAGTCGCCGGCTGACACCGTCAATTTCCTGCTCCACAATCCCGTGGGTTTCGGCAAATTTCTCGTCCATATTCCACGCCGTGCAGTATTCCGCGATTTCCAGCCCCAGGCCGAACCCCTTTGCCGTATCAGCGGCGTCCGGCGCGATGGTGGAAAGGTAAATCTGATTCGGATTCACGGGTGCCCACTCCCCTCTTCCACCGCCAGAATGCCGTATTTCGTCTTAACCCGGTCCAGCTTCTCCAGCAGCGGTTTTCCCAGAAGCAGAAGCACCGCTGCCGTTGCAATGGCCTGATTCACATTCACGGCGAAGCCAGAAACGTAGAAGGCCATCGCGCCCTTCAGGGAGATTTTGGACAGCACCAGAAACACCGAACAGGTATCCAGCAGCGGCCCCACAAAAAACGCCACCGCGAGAAACCCGAATAAGCCCATCACCACGGGCTTTCTGGGCAGCAGGTTTTTGGCAAACAGGAACCCCGCCAGCATGCCCCCCGCGCCGTAAGCCATCATCTGCCAGGGGGTGTAGGGTCCCTGGCTGTAGAAAAAGTTGCTGGCCAGGGCGCTGACCGCCCCCACCAGAAACCCGGACTCCGGGCCGAAGGCGATGCCGGCGATCATGATAACGGCGAAAATCGCCTTGAAGCCGGGAACGGGAATGGCCACCCGCCCCGCTACCGCCAGGGCGCACATCACCGCCAGCAGCACCAGCTCCCGGGCCTGGGGGCGTCTGCCCTCAAAGGCCAGGAAAAAGGGAATCAGCAGCTCCACAATCACCAGCGTGCTGGTGACGTAATACGCCCGCCCGGGCAGGCGGCTTCCCAGCACCAGCGTCGCGGGAATCACTGCCAGAAACACGATTAACGTAGCAATATGGGATTTTTTCATGGAGTATCCTCCCGGTTTTTCCGGCACAGGGCAATCACATCCTCCGCCGTGACAGCATTTTGGAACACATGGCGGCTCATGCGGTTGGCCGCCGTGGTGTAGAAGCTGTTGGCCCCAAAGAACCGCCGGGGCGTGTCGGTGGTGAGAATCTGCCCGTCAAAGAACATGCTCACCCAGTCGGCATACCGGGCGCAGAATTCCACGTCGTGGGACACCATGACGATGGTAATGCCCTCCGCCTTCAATTTTGCGAGAATCCCGGCGAAGGTCTCCTTGAAAAAGCAGTCGATTCCCTTGGTGGGCTCGTCCAGAAGCAGCAGCTTTGGCTGGGTCAAAAGCACCTTGGCAAGGGCGGCGCGCTGCTGCTCGCCGCCGGACAGGTCGTAGGGGTGGCTTTGCAAAAGGGGCGTAATCTGGCAAAGCGCCGCTGTTTTGGCAAGCAGTTCCTCGTCCCGGGTCATTTCCCGCAGGTCTTCCAGAACCGTCTTTCCCACGAACAGGCTCTTGGGGTCCTGGGGAAGCATGGCAAGGCAGCCCTGAAACAGATTGGGCGTCTTTTCCACAGGCCTTCCGAACACACGGATTTTCCCCCGGTAGGGCCTGCAGGTTCCGCACACGGCTTTGAGCATGGTGGATTTTCCCGCGCCGTTGCCGCCCACAATGGCGTACAGGCAGCCTCTGGGCACTTCCGCCGTCACCCCTCGGAGAACGTCCGGGCTGTCCTTTTCGTAGCGGAACCACACTTCCTTCATGGAAAGGGCGCACTCCGCCGGTTCCGCGTTGCCCCGCTCCGGCAGGGCGGTGTGCTTCGGCGGCTCCGGAAAGGCGCGGCTGAGCCAGTTTCGCCCTTCCCGTACGGTCAGGGGGCACTCCCCCGTTCCCCCGGCACCGTAGAATACCCGGACGGGCGTCGGCATGGCGGAAAACATCCCGCTGCCGCTGCTCCAAAGGTGCTCTGCTGTGGCTCTGGGCGCGTCGTCCGCAATCACCCGGCCGCCGTCCATCATCACCGCCCGGTCGGCATAGGGAAAAATGTCCTCGATCCGGTGCTCCGTGATGATCACGGTGGTGCCCAGCTCCGTGTTGATTTTCCGCAGGGTATTCAGAAAGTCCGACGCCGCGATGGGGTCCAGCTGGCTGGTGGGCTCGTCCAGAATCAGCACCTCCGGCTGCATGGCCATGATGGAGGCCAGGTTCAGCAGCTGCTTCTGTCCGCCGGAGAGATTCGCCACGTCCCGGTGAAACCAGTCCTGGATGCCAAAGTAGCAGGCCATTTCCGCCACCCGGGCGCGCATGGTTTTCTGGTCGCAGCCCAGGCTCTCCAGGCCGAAGGCCAGCTCGTGCCAGACCTTATCCGTGACGATCTGGTCGTCGGGATTCTGCATCACAAAGCCGATTTTCCCGGCCTGCTCCCGCTGGGATAGCTCCGTCAGCGGCACGCCGTCCAGCAAAATTTCACCGCTGCGTTTGCCGTAGGGGGTCAGCACCGTCTTCAGATGCCGCAGCAGGGTGGTTTTTCCGCTGCCGCTTTTGCCCCAGAGCACCACATATTCTCCCCTGTGGATGGTCAGATTCACATCCGACAGGGCGCTGCGTCCGCTGGGGTAGGAAAAGGTCAGATTTTGGATCTCGATCTGCGCCATTGCAGTTCCTCCTTAAGGTGAAGTACCGAGGGAATCAAAAGATACGCGCAGTAGGCGGCAAAGCCCAGGGCGTAAATGCCGCTGACCGGCGCGATGGACAGTACCGGGGTAAATTCCGCGGCAGTCGCACCCATGGCTGACACGGCAATGACCGCAGCCGCAAGAAACATCAGGACGGCAAGCAGGCACCAGTCGCCCCGCTTCATCGTGTAAATCTGAAAGCTGGTGCGTCTGCCGCTGCCGTAGCCCCGGGCGCGCATGGAATCCCCGGTCACCACGCTGCCCTCCAGCGCCCAGTCCGTCAGCGCCGAGAGCACCCCCATGCCGTGTCGGATTTTGTCCCTGTTTTTCTCCCCCGCGCCCAGGCCGATGGCTCTTCGCGCCAGGGTGATCTGCCCGGCCTTGCGGATAAAGCCAGGGATCATCCGCAGCACCATCACCAGCAGAAGGGAAAGGGCCGGAATGAGGTTGCCGAACAGGCTGGTAAACTTGTCGCTGGTCATCACGGCGTTATAGCATCCGAACCAGAGCATCATCACCACGAACACCCCGGCAATGGCTCCGCCGTAAAGCAGGGCTTCCAGCGTGTAAGGCCTGCCAAAAACATGGAACAGCACCCGCTCGCCGTAGGTATTGAACAGCGGGTTAACCGCCGTCAGCAGAAGGAACATGGGCACCAGCATTCCGATCCGCTTCCAGCCTTTTCTTCCGCTGAGCAGCAGATAGTACGCTGCCGCCCCCAGCGCCCCCGCAATCAGATACGCCGGATGCTGAATCAGCACGGCAAAGCCGATGGCGCCCAGAAAAAAGAGAAAGTTCACCGCCGGGTGGCGGTTGGAAAAGGCGTCTGACGTCATAATCTCCTCCGAAAAAGAAAAAAGTCCCCAATCCGGGGACTTACATACAGCAAAACCACCGGCAGGCATCCCCAAGAGCCCTCCGGAAGAAAAGTCAGCGCACCGTATTCCGGCTCTGGACGCCATCTGCCCAAGGCCTTCTCGGGATTGCCCCAATGACCCTGCGCGGCATACTGTCCATCTACGGCGGCTTGGTACCGCTGGGATTGCCCCATTCCAGTGTGCAGCCTGACTTTATTCTCTATTCTATCCGGGACATTGTATCACAATTCCCCGAAAACAGCAACGCCCATTTGGAAAAATACCGATTGCAATTAAAGGTTCGTTGTGCTACAATAGGCCTGCCGTTTGGGGAAGGGGGTGCAAATCCTCCGCGAGCCCGTCGCCGTGATGCGCAGTCAACCGTTATGATTCTGACCCGAAGCCGCATTTGGGGAAACGCCATTGGAGCAATCTGAGAAGGCCGACTGATAACGCGCAGAAGCCGAAATATCCAACCGGCAAAACCTCTTTTCAGCACCGCGAGGCCGGCGTAAGAGGAATCTGATTTTATTAGGAGAATGCACTTATGAGCAAGAACAGCAGAAAAAAGCTGCTGTCCATCCTCCTGTGTATCGCGCTGATTGCGGCTATGGCGCTGTGCACTGCCGGATGCGGCAGCAAGGACGCTCCCGAAACCACGGTTTCCGCCGGAGCTGCCGGAGCCACCTCCGTGGGTGAAGGACAGACTGCCTTCCTCTTCACCGTGGTGGACGCGGACGGCAAGGAAACCGCCTTTGACGTGCACACCGACGAAACGACCGTAGGCGCGGCACTGCTGGCCCTGGGGCTGATCGACGGCGACGACAGCGAATACGGCCTGTACGTCAAGACCGTCAACGGCCTCACCGTGGACTATGACAAGGACGGCAAGTACTGGGCGTTCTATGTGGACGGCGAATACGCCGCCACCGGTGTGGATTCCACCGACATCGCTGCCGGTTCCACCTACACCTTCAAGGTCGAGTAAAATGCGAAAACTGCCGGTATGGCCTCCCGTTTGGGTGTCATACCGGCGTTTTTTATTCTGCGGAGAAGAAAATCTTGCCTTCCTCTCCCACGGTATACCGCTTCAGGGAGAAGGTTTTCTCCAGGATTTCCCCATCCAGGCATTCCTGCTTTGTGCCCGCGAACACCAGTCTGCCGCCGTCCAGCACCACGAAATCGTCGGCATACTGAGCCGCCACGGTCAGGTCGTGAAGCACCACCAGGAAGGTCTTTTTCTTCTTTTGCTTCAGAGACGTGAGCATTTGCAGAAACGCCGCCTCGTGGCTTAAATCCATGTGGGCGGTCGGCTCGTCCAGCAGGGCGATTGGCGTGTTCTGGGCCAGAATCATGGCAAGGGCAGCCCGCTGCTTTTCTCCCCCGGAGAGGGTATCCACATAGCGCTCCGAAAGGCTCTCCGCTCCTGCGTCCCGCAGGGCGGCAGCCACGGCCTCTTTGTCCTTCCGGGTCAGGCGCCCCGTGAAGTCCAGGTAGGGATTCCGCCCGAAACAGGCCATCTCCCAGGCCGTGATATTCGGCGCGGGAATGGTCTGGGGCAGAATGGCCACCGTCTTTGCCCGCTCCCGGGGCTGCAGCAGCGCCAGATTCTTCTCCCCCTCCAGAATTTCCCCAGTGTAGGGGATGCGCTGGTTCACACAGGCAAGCAACGTGGATTTTCCGCTGCCGTTTCGTCCCACCAGCGCCGTCAGCCGGTGGGGCCGTAGGGAGAAGGAGATGTCCTCCAGAATCTGCCGCTGTCCCAGCCGGACGGAAAGATTATGAAACGATAGCATACTGTCTCCTCCGGCAAAGCAGAATCAGGAAATAGGGTGCGCCGATGAGGCTCATGAAAATGCCCACCGGCAGCTCCGAGGGCGCAAACAGCGTCCTGCCCAGCAGATCCGCCAGCACCACCAGAATCGCCCCCATGAGAGCGGAAACCGGGAGCATCTTCCCGGGCTGCTGTCCCACAAGCCGCCGGGCGATGTGGGGCACCACCAGTCCCACGAAGCCAAGCAGCCCCGCAAAGCTCACCACCGCCGCCGCGCAGGCGGCCGCGCAGGCCAGCGCCCCGATCCGGAGCCGCTTGACCCGGATGCCCAGCGCCGCCGCTGCCGCGTCTCCCACGGAAAGAACCCCCAGCCGTCCGGACATGGCAAGGGAACCCCCGAACGCACCGACGATTATGACCGCGGGAATCATCAGATCGTCCATCCGGATGCCTTTCAGGCTGCCCACGGTGAAGTGATTGTACTGGGCCAGCACCCCCTCGTCCAGCAGGGACAAAAAGGAAATCACCGCGTTGAGCAGGGTGGTAACGGCAATGCCGATGAGCAGAATTCCGGAGCGGGAGCCGCCGATCCGGTCCGCCGCCAGCAGAATCACCAGCGCCGCGGCGAAGGCGCCCGCAAAGGCGGCGAAGGGCAGCGCCCCGCCCGCCATGGGAAATGCCGTCAGGGTGAGAATCACCGCCAGCCCCGCGCCGGAATTGATACCGATGATATTGGGGCTTGCCAGGGCGTTGGCGGTGACGCTTTGCAGAAGCACACCGGCTGTGGACATGCCGATGCCCGCCAGCACTCCGGCCGCCACCCGTGGCAGACGGATCTGCCACAGAATCAGCCCAACGCTTTCCTCTCCCGCCCCCGTCGCAGCCTCCCAAAGCTGTGAAAGGGAAAGCGGGGCGCTGCCAAAGCAAAGCCCCGCCGTCATCGTGAGCGCGAGCAGCGGGATACAGATGGAGATAATCCGCCGCAGTTTCATACAATCTCTCCGTAAAGCAGCTCAATCAGGTATTCATACGCCTCGTCCCAGCGGGAATTGGGCTTGTACTGGAACAGGTCCTTGGGAAGCTGGTAGACCCGCCCCTCCTTCACCGCCGTCATGGACTGCCATACCGGGTCGGCAAGCAGGCTCTGCATATAGGCAACGCCTGTGCTCTCATCTCCCATGGTGGTATACAGAATGGCGTAGGGGTCGGACAGCAGAATCTCCTCCGTGCTCAGCCCGTCCAGCAGAACGGGCGCGTTCTCCGCTATGTTCACCGTTCCCAGCTCCTGGAGCATGGCGCAGACGAAGCTGGTATCCGCCGTCTTGGCCTTGGTGTATTTGGCGCTGGAGCCGGCCCGGACGAACAGGATTTCCGGCTGGTTTTCCTGCTCCCGGGCTGCGGAAATCAGACTCTCCACCCGGCGCTTCACCTGCTCGCCGTGGGTTTCATAGGCTTCCTGCGTCTGCAGAATATCCGTGGCGATCTTCAGCACCCGCAGATAGTCATTGAAGGTATCCACCGCAAACCCGGCTGTGGGAATTCCGGCGGTGCGCAGAGTATCCGCGCATTCCTTTTGGCCGGCCAGATCGGAGGCATAGAGCACGAAGTCCGGCTTCTCGGCAATCAGCAGCTCCAGATTGATGGTTTTGCCTGCTCCATCGTCCACCAGCACCGCGTCCTGCCCGGCAAAGCCCCGGGTCACGGTCTCGCCAACGGTGATATCCACCGCACCTCCCGCGGTCACCCACAGGTCCGCCAGGGACGACAACAGCACCGCCACCTTCCCGGGCTGGCATGGAACCTCCACCTCCGCGCCGGTGTCATCGGTAAACCGGACCGTTTTGCCGGGGGATACGTCCTTCACCGCCGGAGAAGCGCAGCCCGCCAGCAGCAGGGCGCAGAGCAAAAGAATCAGCAATCGCTTCATTTCAGGTTTTTTCCTTTCCGATAGTGGCTTCATCATATCATAATCCGGCAGGAAAAGCAACTGCCATTGCCTCCCAGTTGTGCGCTGCGCTTTCCATACAGGCGCGGCAATCGTTTGACATCATTCCGATTCTATGGTATATTTTTTATAATATGTATATTGGCTTAACTCAGCAAACCGGCAAATTGCAGTTTGGCGCGACAAAGCCTTCCCCTTTGGGGAAGGTGGCTCGCCGTAAGGCGAGACAGATGAGGGTTGCCCCAGTACGAATTCGCCGAAACGCTCCGGATGATTGCTCCACAGTACCGCCCCTCATCAGTCAAAAATCAAAGATTTTTGCCAGCGGACACTATGGTATGATTGCCACCGGCAATCATGATGATTATGATTCGCTGCGCGGAGCACCACCCCGAAGGGGAAGCCTTGGGCGCTGCGCGCATCCATTCTCTTGGGAGGAAGATCATGAAAAAAACGACGAAATTGTCATGCGGCAAATGCTCCGGCTTCAGGGGGCTGCTCCTGGCCGCCGCTCTTGGCGCCGGGGTCGGTCTGCTGTCCTTTCTGCCGTTTCTTCTGCGCAGCCGGGGACAGTATCTGGACGGGGGAGACTATTATGCCCAGTACGTCCCCTTCCTCCTGGAGCTGAAGCGCATGATTTCCTCCGGCTCCCTGGCCTGGAGCTGGAATTCCTTCCTGGGCGACAGCTTCGCTTCCGCCTATTCCTACTATACCGCATTCAATCCCTTTGCCTGGATTGCCGCCATGTTCCCCGAATCCGGTCTGCTGTACGGCACCGCCCTCGTCACACTGCTGAAATTCTCCGTCAGCATGGTGGGCGCCATGCTGTACATGCGGCGGTTCTGCCGGGAAGACGCCTATGCCCTCATCGGCGCGCTGCTGTATACCTTCTCCGGTTTCACCGTTATCAATACCGATTTTTACTTCTTTCTGGACGTGATCGCGGTATTTCCTTACCTCATGTACGGTCTGGAGCGGCTCATTGTGGACGGAAAGGCCGGAGCCTATATTCCGGCGCTGGTTCTCAACGCCGCCATTAACTTCTATTTCTTCATCGCCACGGTTTTCCTCGTGATTCTGTACGTTGTCTTCCGGCTGGAGCTGTACCGCCCCTCCGGCTGGAAGCGGCATTGGAAAGCCTTTGTATCCGTCGCCGTATGCAGCATCATCGGCGCAGGGCTGGCCTGCTTCGCCCTGGTGCCCTCCTTCTTCGGCATCCTCGGCTCCGGAAAGGCGATGAGCAGCGTCGGCACCAAGTTCACCCTCGCTTACCCCCTGCAGGATATTCTGGAGCGGCTGCGTGCCTTTGTGTCGCCCATTGAAAGCGGCATCCGTCACGCCTTTTATGACTGCCGTTCCTGGAGCTCCACCGCCCTTTACCTGCCCGTTTTCGGCGTCTGTCTGGCGGTGTCCTGGTGCGTGTCGGAAAAGGGCTGGCTGAAAAACGCCTGTCTGGCGCTGAGCCTGTGCCTCTTCGTGCCGCTGCTGAACGCCGTGTTCAATCTGTTTACCTCCGCAGGCTACACCCGGTGGCTGTACGGCCTGGTGCTGCTGCTCTGTCTGGCAACCGTCCTCAGTCTGGAGCGGATCGGGCAGGGTCGGGCGCGCTTCCCCGTGAAGATCCTGGCCGGACAGACCGTTCTCGCGGGGATATTGCTGCTGGTGCCAACGGCGGTGTACAGCTTGTACCGGCTGGGTTTCTGTGATGTCACCGCCTTTGCCAGCGCCTGCACCTCGGCGTATTTTATCGGCTACCGCAAGCTGCTTATCATGCTCCTGCTCACCGCCGCCAATTATGGGGCGCTGTGGTATCTTGCCCGCGCCCGGGAGTTCCGGATGAAGCGGACGGTGTGGATTGTCATTGCCGCCTGCGCGGTGAATTTCGCCGTCTTCAACGAGATGAACTACGACTATGCCTCCTGCTATGATGTCTATCAGACCACTATGGTCCAGGGCTGCGACCTGGATGGCGGCGATATGCAATACCGCGCGGACTATCCGTCCGGGATTCAGAATTACGGTCTGTTCCAGGATGTCCCTTCGGTGAATTACTATAATTCCATGCAAAATCCCAACAGCACCCGGTTCGCCCAGGCGGTGGGAATCGCCAATGATCCCCGGGATATCATCTTTGAAATGCCCGCTGCCGGCAGGGAGGCCCTGGGCGCTCTGCTCTCCGTCCGGTACTATCTGGATTACACCGGCGATGCCGCCATTCCTCAGGGCTTCCGGTTTGTGAAAACGGAAAACGGCGTGGATCTGTACGAAAACGACAATTACATTCCCATGGGCTTTGTCTATGACACCTACTGTCCGGAAAGCAGGCTTGTGGAAACCGCAGCCGAAAGTCGGGCGGCTGTCATGCTGAAGTCTCTCGTCATTCCGGATGAAGACGAGGCTCTTGTGCGGGAATACCTCCGTGAGGACACCTCCGCGGTTGTCCCGGAGCTGTCGGAGATGTCCGCCCGGCGGCGGGAGACGGTTTGCGGCTTCTTTGCGGGAACCTCCCGGGGCTTCTCGGCAGAAATTACCCTGGATCGGAAAAACATTGTCTTTTTCAGCATTCCCAACAGCCCGGGATGGACCATTACCGTGAACGGCGAACAGGCGGACACCCTGGAAGTCAACTACGGGCTGATGGGCATCTGCTGTGAGGCCCTGGAAAACCGCATCGAGGCGGTTTACCACACCCGGGGCTGGATTCCCGGCATCGCCCTCAGCGCTTTGTCCGGCATTGTCTGGCTTGCGCTGGCAGCAATCAAAAAAAGCGGGAAGGTCGCTTGGCAAATTACGTTGGAACAGGAGAAATGACATGGAAAACGGCGCAGTGATTCTGAAAAAAGGCGAGGGCCGCAGCCTCAGAGAAGGCGGCCCCTGGATTTACGACAATGAAGTGGACCGGATCGAGGGGGAACCGTCGGACGGCGACATTGTGTCCGTCCACGATTTTAACGGTTTCTGCCTGGGCAAGGGCTTTCTCAACCGCCGCTCCAAGCTCCGGGTGCGGATGCTGACCCGGAACCGGAACCAGGAAATCGACGAAGCGTTTTTCCGGATGCGGGTACAGAACGCCTGGGAATACCGGAAGAAAACGGTGGACACCGGCAGCTGCCGGGTGATCTTCGGCGAGGCGGATTTTCTGCCCGGGCTGGTGGTGGACAAGTTCTCCGACGTGCTGGTGGTGCAGTCCCTGGCCCTGGGTATGGACCGGTACAAGGGGCTGATTCTGGACACGCTGCAGCAGCTGATGGCGGAGGACGGCATCGCCATCCGGGGCGTCTACGAGCGCTCCGACGCCAGGGTGCGGGAGCAGGAGGGCATGCCCCGGGTCAAGGGCTTCCTGTCCGAGCCCTTCGATACCAAGGTAGAAATCGTGGAAAATGACGTCAAATATCTGGTGGATGTGGCCGAAGGGCAGAAAACCGGCTTCTTCCTGGATCAGAAGTACAACCGCAAGGCCATCTGGCCCCTGTGCCCCGGCGCGAAGGTGCTGGACTGCTTCACCCATACCGGCTCCTTTGCCCTGAACGCGGCGAAGGCAGGGGCAAGCCATGTGCTGGGGGTGGACGCTTCCGAGCTGGGCGTGGCTCAGGCCCGGGAAAACGCGGCCCTCAACGGTCTATCCGACCGGGCGGAATTTCTATGCGCGGATGTTTTTGAACTTCTGCCGGAGCTGGAGGCGAAGGGCGAAAAATTTGACCTGGTGATCCTAGATCCCCCGGCCTTTACCAAGTCCCGGGCCTCCGTGAAAAAAGCGGTGACCGGCTACCGGGAGATCAACCTGCGGGCCATGAAGCTCATAAAAGACGGCGGCTTCCTCGCCACCTGCTCCTGCTCCCACTTTGTAGACTACGAGCTGTTCACCCAGACCGTTGGCCAGGCCGCCCGGAATGTCCACAAGCGGCTGCGCCAGGTGGAGTACCGCACCCAGGCCCCGGACCATCCCATTTTGTGGGGCGCGGAAGATTCCTATTACCTGAAATTCTACATTTTCCAGGTTTGTGACGAGAAATAGAGCGTGATAACGCTTGGTTCGAAAACATTCAGGGTGTCCAAACACTTTACCTGAACAGAAAACTTCGGAACTTTGGGGCGTCAGGGATGCCGCCCCCAACGCAGGCTTTTTTGCCGTGGCGCCGATTCCGGTGCGGCATTTTTCCTGAACTCATATCGGATGCAAAAACGCAGGCACTTTTTTGTGCCTGCGTTTTTTACGCGCTCATTTTTGATATTTCCCGGATTTGCGCATTTTTCTCACGTTGGGCTTGCAGATGCTCCAGGCCAGCGCGCCAAAGACGGCGGCGCAGGCGAGGCTCACTTTCCAGCCCAGGGAGAACGCGGCGTTTCGGTAGGTCAGGCGGATGGTGTGGGTTCCTTCGGTCAGCTCCAGGGCAAGCATGCAGTCCCCCACCAGCTGGGTCTGTACCGCCTTTCCGTCCACCTCCGCGTACCAGTTTCCGTTCTGGGGAACCGAGGTATACAGCAGTCCGTCCCGGCTGCAGTCGATGGTTCCCTCCACCCGGGTGGAGCGGAACCGGGTCAGCTCCAGCGTGGACGCCACCAGGACTTCGTACCCTTGCCGGAACCGGTCTTCATTGAGAATCGCCGCGCTGAGGGTCATGGTGCTGCTCTCTCCCTCGTCGCAGACGATGCGGATGTCAATCACGTCTCCGGCCTGCACATCCCCCACCGCGATCATCTGGGGCAGGCTGATGGTCTCTTTGTACAGCTCCACGCCGTTGACGCTGACATAATAGTCGTTCCGCTTGGGCAGGTTCAGATGGATGCAGGCAAAGCCGTCCCGGTCGGCCACATAGGAATAGGTCACGTCGGAGAAATACTGGCAGTCCTGGTACTTGCAGTAGCCGCTGTTATTCTGCTCCGTGACGGTTACGCCGTTGCCGGTGATGGTCAGATTCTCCCCCTGCAGCTTGTGCCACACCTCTCCGGAGACGCCGGTCGCCGCCGTGAACAGCTCATTCTGGAAGGAGAAGGTGCCGGCGCTTGCGGAAAAGTCCACCGTCAGCAGCTCCGGTTCCGCCAGAAAGCCCAGGGGAAGGTAGGCGTTGTTTTCCAGCAGCACCGTGTCGCCGAAGCGGTTCACTTCCGTAAACCAGGTGCTGGACTTGTCCTTTCCGTCCCGCTCAATCATATATTTCAGTCCCAGAAACAGGTTCGCCACCGGGGAGCTTTCCTCAAAGCAGTAGCGGTTGTAGGTGTTTTTCGCCCCGTAGCCCAGGGCCTTCATGAACTCCGTGGTCTTGACGTTGGCGGAGCTGGTGAAGGCGGAAACGCCGTTGTAGCCGTTGAGGGCGCCGTCGTTCAGGGTCTGGGAATGGGTGGTCTCCGCCCGGAAGAAGGGGTTGCTCCGCTCCCGCTCGTACATATAGCGGATGACGGAAGCGGTGTAGGTGGTGCCCTTGGGGTAGTTGGACACGCCGGTGCCGGTAAAGTACAGGCCAAAGCAGATCAGCGTGCCGATCAGCTCTGCCCCCATGACCCCCAGAGCCAGAATCCGGGCGCGGGCACGCTGGCGGTTTTTCTTGGCCCGGGCACGCATCAGCTGCCGCTGGGTGGCCTCCGCCGGTACGCTTACCTCCAGCTGCCCGTAGAGCATGACCACCAGGTACAGCACCAAAAACGTCAGGTTATAGATGAAATACAGGGGAATATCCAGCGTCAGGCTGCCAAGATTCAATGACTCGGTTTCAAACAGCTCGTTTGAACAGCCGAGGATTCCCGCCGTGAGCAGCCCCGCCAGAATAATCTGCGCCGGCCGGAATTTTCTTCGCATCAGCCAGGCCCGGTAGGCCATATACAGCACCACGAAGCTGTACAGGAAGCTGAAGCGGTAGGGAATCATATTGGTGAAGTGGAAGCCGTGCCAGACATAGTCCAGCTGCCGGATGATAAAGCTGACATTGAAAAACAGCAGCAGCGTCACGGCGCAGAGCTTGTCCCGGAGCTTGATGTCCTTCCCCATCAGGTACAGGAACATCAGCAGGATGCTGAAAATTCCGCAATAGACGTTGGGCAGTCCCTCCTTGAAGGTGGGCTCGATGCTGCCGCCCATATTCCCCGCCACCTGGCGCATGGCGTCCAGCAGCCCCTTGAGGGTATTCTCCCTGGCGATGTTCAGCTTAAAGCCGGTGGGAAACTGGTTGACGCTGGACTGGGTGGTCTGCAGCGCGGACAGGGCCGGGAGAGTCAGAATGGCGGTCATGCCGATGGCAAGGGCGGAATACAGGGCGATTCTGCACAGGTCGGCAAAGAACTTTTTCCCACCGCCCCAGCGGCAGATTTCGTAGACGAAAAACAGAAGGAAAACAAAGATGCAGGTGAAAAATCCGATATAGTAGTTGGAATAAACGGACAAAAACAGCGTGACGGTGTAAAGAAAGAACTTTTTCTCCTTCAGCAGGCTCACCGCCCCCAGCGCCACCAGAGGAAGCAGGGCGAAGGTATCCAGCCACATCACGTTCCACTGGTATCCCAGCGCCCAGGCGCAAAGGCCGTAAAAGGCGCCGAACACCGCGATGGACAGATCGTTTTTGCCGAAAATCTTTTTGAGGAAAATGGCGAAGAACAGTCCCGCCAACCCCAGCTTCACCGGCACCAGCAGGGAAAAGAATTCCAGCAGCCATGTTTCCGGCACCAGGACGCTGAGCAGGTTCAGAGGCGACGCCAGGTAGTAGGAAATCAGCCCCAGGTAGTCCATGCCCATGCCGACGCTCCAGGTGTAGAGCAGCCCATTTCCGCTGCGCAGCGCCTTGCGGAAGGCCACAAAGAAGGGATAATATTGATGGTACATATCGGAATACAGCATGGAGTACTTGCCGAAGGGCTCGTACTTGCTGATCATCATGACAAACAGCATGCCAACGCAGGGCAGCAGGAAGGCCAGCGCCAGATAATTCCGCTTAAGCGCCTTGCCGGTTCGTATCATAGGGACTCCCCCAAATTTGCATAGTTATGAGTATTATACCACGACGGGGAGAACGGGTAAAGGCTTCCGCTCATTAAATTTTTCTAAACGGCGGCGGGGATGCCCCCGCGGGCAATGCGTGCACGGGCGGTCTATCCTCGTTACGCCATTGGGCACCGCTCGGTTCGTTACGTGGTACTATGCTGATTGCTTTAGAACGCCTCGCCCCCCTCATTTATGAGAGGGGCAAGGTGTACCCCCGCAAATTGCGATTTCCGGTGTGAACCAAAAAAGCAACCGCCACAGTTTCACCTGAGCGGTTGCTTTTCGTAACGATTCCTTGAAAGTCTCAGCGGTCATCGTCAATATCGTCATCGTGATCGTCGGTGCCGGTGGTGGCAATCTCGCCGAAGCGAACCCGGCGCTGAATCTTCATCTCCTCCACCTGCTTATGGATCAGTTCCTTGACAAAAACGGGGTCCTTCACGTTTTTCAGCACCAGGGTGGGCATGGTCTTGTCGGAGGACAGCACCGTGACCGTTCCCACGCCAAACAGACGCTGCCACAGACTGCGGCTGGTATCGATGTCCCGCACCCGGTACAGAAGCACTTCGTCATCCTTAATATTCAGAAAGCCCTCGGACAGAAACAGCCGATCCTCGGACAGCTGATAGCGAGTGAAGGACAGGGGCAGCCCCAAGTGGCGCTTGCGGTCTTTCCACAGATACGCGATGTTGATGGACACGGTAATGTTCCTCCCTTGTTTTTTCCTATAGTTTACCCCCAGATCAGCCGAATGTCAAGGGAGGAAGGCAGCGGGAACCCGGAGAATTCGCTTTTCTACAGAATCAGGCAGATCAGTCCCGTCGCGCCCTCGTTGACGATTCTCGTCAGAGTGCCCCGGAATTTGGTTCTCACATCCTCCGGCATTCCCAGCAGCTTGGCGCTTAAGCCCTCCTGAATCAGATCGTACACCGATTTTCCGAAGATGTTGCTCTGCCACAGCTTTTCCGGGTCCTCTCCCATGAGGGAATTCACCAGAGCCTGGGATTGCTTCTCGTCGCCTACCATGGGGTTGATCTCCGTGTCGATGTCCACCCGCACCATGTGAATGGAGGGCGCGCCCGCCCGCAGCTTCACTCCGAAGGCGCCGCCCTTGCGGATGATTTCCGGAGTTTCCAGCTTCATTTCCTCCGCCGTCGGCATCACCACGCCGTAGCCCGTGGCCTTGACGGCGGACAGGGCATCGGAAATCCGGTCGTATTCCTGCTTGATCTGGGACAGCTCCGTGAGCAGCCGCAGAAGCTGGGCGTCGCTTTTGATGGGCATACCCGCCCGGGCGCTGAGAATCTCATAAAACAGCGCCTCCGGGAACACAATGGCGCAGCTTACCACGCCGCTGCCCAGATCCACGCTGCGCAGGCTGTAGTCCTGCACCTGGGGCAGCTCCCGCAGTCCAGCGAGCTCCCCTTCCGCCTGACCTAGGTTGTGGATGTTCTCCGCCTTTTCCAGCAGCGCCTGGTACAGCGCTGCCTTCACCGGGTGCTCCGGCTCCAGGGCGTCCATCCACCGGGGCAGATGCACCCGCAGCTGGCTCATGGGGAAGGTGTACAGCAGTGCCTTCATGAGCCTGGCGATGCCGTCAGAATCCAGCGCCTGGCAATCCGCGATGATGGGCTCCACGGAGAATGTGCTTTCCAGGTATTTTTTCACCCCGGCCGCCGCCTCGCCGGATGGATTGCGGGAATTGATGACCACCAGGAAGGGTTTTCCCGTTTTCTGCATGTCAGTGACGGCGCGTTTTTCCGCCTGGATGTAGTCCTCCCGGGGAATTTCCGTGATGGTGCCGTCGGTGGTCACCACAATGCCGATGGAGCAGTGGCCCTCCATTACCTTCTTCGTCCCCAGCTCCGCCGCCTGGGTCATGGGAATCTCGTGGTCAAACCAGGGGGTCGTGACCATCCGGGGCTCGCCGTCCTCTTCCGCCCCCACCGCGCCGTCCACCATATAGCCCACGGAATCGATGAACCGCACCCGCAGCTTCGTCACGCCGTCGGGGGAGATTTCCACCGCCTCCTCCGGGACGAATTTCGGCTCCGAGGTCATAATGGTCTTGCCGGAGCCGCTCTGGGGCAGTTCATCCCTGGCCCGTTCCTTGCGGTAGGGGTCGGAGATGCCGGGAATCACCAGTTCCTCCATAATACGCTTAATCAGGGTTGACTTCCCGGTTCGCACCGGCCCCACCACACCCACATAAATATTGCCGCCGGTTCGTGCGGCGATGTCCGCGTAAATCTGATCCATAGCCAGCCTCCTTCTCGGCAGGAGAAAGGCTCCTGCGCTTGGTTACTGCATGGTATGTCCCGGGGCGGCGGTTTAGAACCGGACACATGGCGCATTGGAAATTGGGCGGGAAACGTCTTTCACAGGGGGCGGCATCCCTGACGCCCCCTGCCCACGGGTTTCCATTGCCTGAATGATATCCGCAGGTTTCCCTGCGCCCCTGACCTCTGATTCCCGACTCCGAATCCCCCGCTGTCCTGTATTGCCGTTGATTCCTGCTGAAAAAACCAAAGATTATGCGAAAAAACCATTTGACAAATGGCGCTTTACCCTATATAATATCTAGGCACGACTGTGAGGAGGGGAAAAGTATGCTGCTGGGACTTACCAAAATCATGGATACTCCCGGTGCGTCGGTTCCCTTTTCCACCAGTGTTGACCTGAGTGATCTTTGTTACGGTGTCAGCTACCCCGTGTCCGAGCCGGTTCTGGCGGAGGGTACGGTGCGGAACACCGCCGGTGTCCTGGTGATGACCGGGCGGATTTCCACCACCATCCACGGCACCTGTGACCGCTGCGCCAGGGACTTTGACCGGGAAGTAACCTTTCCCATCGATGTGGTCCTGGTGACGGAAATGGCTGACGAAGAGAACGAAGACGAGTGGGTATTCCCTCTGGAGGGAGACAGCGCCGATTTGGATGACATTGTCAGGACGGTTTTCGTCCTGAATCTGGATTCCAAGCTGCTGTGCAGGGAGGACTGCAAGGGAATTTGCCAGCGCTGCGGCAAAAACCTCAGCGACGGCCCCTGCGGCTGCCAGAAGGAGCTGGATCCCCGATTTGCTGCTTTGAAGCAGCTTCTTGAGAAGTAAATCCATATTGAACGCTGTTAAAAGCAGTTTGACCAAGGAGGTGTCACCATGGCTGTCCCTAAGTGTAAAGTGTCCAAGGCCCGCCGCGATAAGCGCCGTGGCTCCAACTGGAAGCTGTCCGCTCCCAGCGTAACGGTTTGCCCCAAGTGCGGCGAGCCCGTCATGCCCCACAGAGCCTGCAAGGCTTGCGGTACCTACAATGGCCGTCAGGTCGTGGCTGTTGAGGCTGAGTAAGGAAAAAGCGGAAAAGCAGAGGAAGGCGTGCGCCTTCCTCTTTTTCCATGCCTTTTTACCGTCTTTGAACCGCACCACCGACGTTTTTCGTTTTTCTCCTCCCCGGGCAGAAATAATCACCAAAAACCCTATGTAAATTTTGTATGAATCCACTTTTCCTCATTGCTTTTGCGGGGAAGATGTGTCATAATAAAGAAGAATCTGCAGTACGGAAAGGAAGTGTTCCCATGGCAAAACCTCTGGTCGCCATAGTCGGGCGGCCCAACGTGGGCAAGTCCATGTTATTCAATAAACTCACCGGCCAGCGCACCTCCATTGTGGAGGATACCCCGGGCGTCACCCGGGACCGGATCTACGGCAGCTGCGAGTGGTGCGGGCGCACCTTCTCCCTGGTGGATACCGGCGGCATCGAGCCGGGCACCGACAGCGAAATGCTGAAATTCATGCGCCGCCAGGCGGAAATCGGCATCGAGCTGGCCGACGCCATCATCATGGTGGTGGACGTGCGCTCCGGCGTCACCGCCGCCGATCAGGACGTGGCCACCATGCTGCGCAAATCCGGCAAGCCCATCGCCCTGGCGGTGAACAAGTGCGACTCCATCGGTCTTGTGAATCCCGATGTGTACGAATTCTACAGTCTCGGCATCGGCGACCTGTTTGAAACCTCCGCCATCCACGGCCACGGCACCGGCGACCTGCTGGACTGGGTTCTCGAAAACATCCCCGAGGACGACGAGGAGGATGAGGACAGCGATGTCATTAAGGTCGCCATCGTGGGCAAGCCCAACGTGGGCAAATCCAGCCTGCTCAACCGGATTCTGGGGGAAGAACGGGTCATCGTCTCCGACGTAGCCGGCACCACCCGGGACGCCATCGACTCCTACTTTGAAAACGAAACCGGGAAGTACTGCTTCATCGACACCGCCGGTATGCGGCGGAAAAGCAAGGTGGACGACGCCATTGAAAAATACTCCAACATGCGCTCCATCAGCGCCATCGACCGGGCGGATGTATGCCTGATTCTCATTGATGCCAACGACGGCGTCACCGAGCAGGACACCAAAATCGCCGGGCTTGTCCACGAGGCGGGAAAAGCCGCGATCATCGTGGTCAACAAGTGGGACGCGGTGGAGAATAAGGAAACCAACACCATGCGGGACATGGAAGCCAAGGTTCGCCAGGGCCTGAGCTACATGCTCTACGCCCCGGTGCTGTTCCTGTCCGCCCTGACGGGGCAGCGGGTGGATCGGCTCTTCCAGGTGATTCAGGACGTCCATGCCCAGAACACCAGCCGCATCACCACCGGCGCGCTGAACAGCGTTCTGGCCGACGCCACCGCCCGGGTGCAGCCCCCCACGGACAAGGGCCGCCGCCTGAAAATCTACTATATGACCCAGGCCAGCACCAAGCCGCCCCACTTCGTCATCTTCTGCAACGACGCAAGGCTTTGCCACTTCTCCTATCAGCGGTATCTGGAAAACCAGATTCGGGAGGTTTTCAATCTGACCGGCACCCCCATCCGCATCACCATCCGCCAGAAGGGCGACAAGGAGGAGCAGTCATGATTCTATCCGTGATTCTCGCCGCCGTCATCGCTTACCTGCTGGGCAATCTGAACGGCGCGGTCGTCATCAGCCGTCTGGTAGCCCATGAAGATGTGCGCACCAAGGGCAGCGGCAATGCCGGTCTGACCAACTTCACCCGAAACTACGGCGCCGCCACCTCCGTGTTCGTCATTCTGATCGATGTGGGCAAAGCCGTGGCTGCCTGCCTCATCGGCGGACTGCTGCTGAAGCGCTTCGGTCATTACACGGATGGCATCGCCCTTGGCGGTCTGTTCGTCATTCTGGGCCATGATTTTCCTGCTCTGCTGGGCTTCAAGGGCGGCAAGGGTATCTTAAGCGGCGTCACAGTGGCACTGATGATGGACTGGCGCATCGGCCTGTTGGTATTCGGCATTTTCCTGGCGGCCTATCTGCTGACCAAATATGTTTCTCTCGGAAGCGTCCTGTCCTCGGGCTCCTATGGCTTTTTCTACGCCTGGATTCACTGGGGTGAGGGCTGGTTCCCCATAGCGGTGGGCCTCTTCCTCAGCTGCCTGATCGTCTGGATGCACCGGAGCAACATTGTGCGCCTTGTGAAAGGCGAAGAAAGAAAAACCAATCTCTTTGGGAAAGGAAGCAAAACATGAAAGCAGCAGTTGTGGGCAGCGGCGCCTGGGGTACCGCCCTGGCCGTCCGCCTGTGCAAAAACGGTCACGACGTGACCATGTGGACCTACGAAAAAGACCTGATCCCCGAAATGCTGGCAACCCACCATAACCCCCGCCTTCCCGCGGCGATTCTGCCGGAGGAATTGAAGATCAGCGGCGACTACGCCTGCGTCAGCGGGTGCAAGCTGGTGGTCATGGCCAGTCCCTCCTTCCCTCTGCGTTCGGTCTGCCGGGGTGTGGCCCCTTACATTGACGAGGACGCCGTGGTGGTTTCCGTCACCAAGGGCCTGGAACAGGGTACCCATCTGCGCATGAGCCAGGTGGTGGCCCAGGAAACCGGCAAAGAGGTCGTGGCCCTCACCGGCCCCAGCCATGCCGAGGAGGTCTGCGTCAACGTCCCCACCGGTCTGCTGTCGGCCAGCACCAACCAGGCGCTGGCGGAATTTGTGCAGGACGCGTTCATGTCCGATACGCTGCGGGTGTACACCAGCCCCGATCCCGCAGGGGCGGAGCTGGGCGCGGCGCTGAAAAACGTCATTGCCCTGTGCGCCGGTATCACCGACGGCTTAGGCTTCGGCGACAACACCAAGGCCATGCTGATGACCCGGGGTCTGACGGAAACCGCCCGGCTGGGCGTAGCCCTGGGGGCGAAAAAGGAGACCTTCGCGGGTCTGGCCGGCGTGGGCGATCTCATCGTCACCTGCACCTCCATGCACTCCCGGAACCGCCGGGCCGGCATTCTCATCGGCCAGGGCAAGAACCCCCAGGAGGCCATGAAAGAGGTTGGCGCGGTGGTGGAGGGCTACTACGCCGCCAAATCCGCCTATGAGCTGGGCAAGCAGCAGGGCATTGACATGCCCATTACCGAGGCCGCCTATAAGGTTCTGTATGAGGGCGCGGATGTGAAGGAAGCCGTAAAGAGTCTCCTGAGCAGACAGCGCAAGGCAGAATCTGAGGACGCAGGCTGGCTGTAATACTATTTCTTGATAAAAATGTTTCATCCAGATCGATGAAACATTTTAAAAGAGAATCAGTATAATACCACGCAAAAAACGGCATCCCGCCCGGGATGCCGTTTTTCAATGAGCCGTCAATCCAATTCTGCCATGTCCAGAACCTCGCCGTCCTCCGTCAGGGGTTCCAGAGCGCCGTCGCGGATGAGATAGCTTTCGCCGAATAGCAGAAGCTGCTCGTCATCCTGGCAGAAGTAGCTGCCGTCCGGGATGGCGAAGAAGGTGTGTCCCCAGCTGTCGGCGTAGGTGATGTCCTCAAACAGGCGAAGGCCGTCCAGAATGCCATCCTTTACCTTCTGATAGTGGGGCAGGACGTTCACCCCGGTCAGCCCAAGTCCGGCGGTAAAGCGCTGGAAATCCGGGTCGGACTCCCCTTCCTCCTCCGGCTGGACGTAAACCTCGTCGGCGCAGTTCATGCTGCCCGCGCTGATGCCCATGACCACGCCCTCGTATCCCTCCAGAATCTCCCGGAGGTGAATGTCCCGGAAGAACGCGTTCTGGGTGGGCACATGGCCTCCGGCGAGGACGATAAAATCACTCTGTGCCACCAGTTCCTCCGCCTCATCGGCGTTGGTGCCGTCCAGAACGGCGTAGCGGCTGAAATACATGCCCTCATCGCCGAAGGCGGAAACCATATCCGTGCCGAACTGGCAGGTTAAATCGTGGCGCTCCGGGTCGGAGCAGACAAAAAGCGCCCGGCAGAAGGGCGGCAGCGCCTCCCGAATGCGGTCAACGAAGCCGTTGGCATTGGAAAGCACCGCCCGGTCGGCCCCGTCCACAAAGGGGCTGCTGGTTAAAAATACGGTCATACAGACACCTCTTAAGCAGATACGAGATACAAAGATACAAGATACGAAATAATGTTTCATGCATATCGGCTTAACTCAGCAAACCGGCAAATTGTAATTTATCGTTCCTTCGGAACGATGGCATTCTGCGAATGCCGGGGAAAACGGATTGCCACACCAGCCTGATGGCTGGTTCGCAATGACATCGTTTTTCGTTTTCTCTCTATTCTATCGCAGCGTCACGTTGCAGCGGTATGTCATTGCGAACCAGTGCGCGCACTGGTGTGGCAATCCGTTCCTTGCAATGCGCAGCATTGCGTCGGCCGTAGGCCGATCACGTTAGGTGCACAAATTCCAATTTGTCGGGCAGCTGAGTAAAACCGATAAGCACATAATGTTTTTCAGATTCGGGTACCGGGGAAGTATTCTTCCACAAAGTCTACCTTCTCCACCTGGAAGGACTTGCCGTTCAGGCAGGCAAGCGCCCCCGCATCGGTGGTGAAGGCGAAGGTGAGCTTGTAGGAATACAGCGCCTGGTAATTGCGGTCAAAGCGCTTGTCCAGCTTGCCGTACTTGCCGTCTCCCAGCAGGGGGTGGCCCGCGTGGGCGAACTGGGCCCGGATCTGATGGGTGCGGCCGGTAATCAGTTCGCACTCCACCAGGGACAGGCCGCTGGCGCTGGCAATGGTTCGATAGTTGGTCTGGCAGGTTTTGCTGCCGGGCTGGGGCGTATCCGTGACGAACACCCGGTTTTTCTTCGCGTCCTTAAAAAGATACCCCTTCAGGCTCCCCTCCCGGGGCTTGGGGGTGCCCTCTACGATGGCGAGATACCGTTTGTCGATCTCACGGTCCTTGATCTTCTGGTTCATCACCCGCAGCGCCTCGGCGGTTTTGGCGGCGATGACGATGCCCCCGGTGTTCCGGTCGATGCGGTTGCACAGGGCGGGAGTAAAGGCATTTTCCTCCCTGGGCCGCCACTCCCGCTTCTGGTACAGATAGGATTGAATCTGATCGATGAGGGTCCGGCCGTACTCCGCGCCGTCGTGGGGGTGCACCGCAAGACCCGGGCGCTTGTCCACAAGGAGGATGTGTTCGTCCTCGTAGACAATGTTCAGCCTGGGATTCGCTACGGTCAGGTAGGCGTTATCCTCCCGGGGCTTGTCGAAAAACTCGTCGTTGATGTATAGCTGCAGCACGTCCCCGGTCTGGAGCCGGGTGTCCCGCTCCACCCGCTTGCCCCCCAGCTTGATGCGCTTCAGGCGGATATACTTCTGGGCCAGGGAAGCCGGCAGCAGGGGCACGGCCTTGGCCAGGAAGCGGTCGAGACGCTGCCCCGCGTCGTTGGGGCCGATGGTGATTTCTTTCATAGCGCTCCCATGTTTTCTTCAAAGTGGCGGTTGACCTGATCGGTAAACTCCACGGCGGCGTTGTAGCCCAGCTTCTTCTGACGGTTGTTCATGGCGGCGACCTCCAGAATCATGGCCAGGTTCCGTCCCGGGGTGATGGGGATGGTGTTCATGGGCACCTTGACCCCCAGAATTTCCATGCACTGCTCCTCCAGACCCAGCCGGTCGTAGACCTCCTGGGTGTTCCAGGGAACGATGTTCACCACCAGGTTGATTTCGTTTTCCGTGCGGACGGCGCCCATGCCGAACAGCTTCGCCACGTTGACAATGCCGATGCCCCGCAGCTCAATGTAATTGCGGATCAGCGCCGGCGCGGTACCCACGATGGAATTCGTGGAGACCTTGCGGATTTCTACGGCATCGTCGGCGATCAGCCGGTGTCCGCGCTTGAGCAGCTCCACGGCGGCCTCGCTTTTGCCGATGCCGCTGTCGCCGATGAGCAGGATCCCCTCGCCGTAAACCTCCACCAAAACGCCGTGGCGGGTAATTCTGGGGGCCAGCGCGGCTTTCAGATAGGTGATGATGGTGGACACCACGGTGCTGGTGGCCTCTTTGGAGAGCAGGACGGTGACATTGTGCTTCTTCGCCATCTGCAGGCACTCGGCGTGGGGCGGGATATCCCGGGCAATGATCAGCGCCGGGAATTTGTAGGAAAACAGCCGGTCGAAAATCGCGGCCCGCTCCTTCGTGTGCATTTTGTCCAGGTAGCTCATTTCCGCGTTGCCCATAATCTGCAGACGCATGGGTTCAAAATGGTCAAAATACCCCGCCAGCTGCAGCCCCGGACGGGCCACGTCCTCCACGGTGATGCGGATGGCATCAAAATCCGTGGAGCCAAAGGCCACCTCCAGCTGAAATTCCTGAACCAGCGTTTTCAGCGGCACGCTGTATGTATCGACCATGATTCCACCCCAGATCAGCAGTTTTCATCATTATACCCGCGCCGGGCTGGAATATCAATACGTTTTGAAAAAAAACGATTTTTTTCAAAAAAGTGCTTGCATTTTTCCGGAAAGTCTGGTATCATATCGTAGCGCCTGTGAACGGGCGTAGTCTAATTGAGTGATCATTCGGATGGGAGGTGCAAGAAAATGGCGAAATGTGATTTTTGTGGTAAGGGCGTAACCTTCGGTATCAAGGTCTCTCACTCCCACAGACGTTCCAATCGTGCCTGGAAGCCCAACGTCAAGCGCGTTAAGGCTGTCGTCAACGGAACTCCCTGCCATGTGTACGCATGTACCAGATGCCTCCGCTCCAACAAGGTTGAGCGTGCCATCTGATTTCCCTGGCTGATAAATACGCCGCTGAAGGTTTTTCAGCGGCGTTTTTATTTCCCCTTCCCTACCCCAGCATCACGTCCAGCAGCATCATCACGGCAAAGCCCAGGATGATGCCCATGGTGGCGCAGTAGGGCTGCTCCTTCTGATTGCTCTGGCACTCGGGAATCAATTCATGTACGGCCACCAGAATCATGGCCCCGGCAGCAAAGGACAGGGCGTAGGGCAAGATCTCCTCCATGGAAACCACCAGCAGCGCCCCCACCACACCGGCTGCCGGCTCCACCAGACCGGAAGCCTGCCCCAGCAGGAAGCTCTTCCGCCGGGAGTAGCCCTCCCGCCGCAGAGGAACGGACACCGCCGCTCCCTCGGGAAAATTCTGCAGTCCGATGCCCACCGCCACGGATACCGCGCCCATCAGCCCTTCGGGGCTGCCGCCCCTTCCCAGCGCGCCAAAGGCCACCCCCACCGCAAGCCCCTCGGGGATATTGTGCAGGGTAATGGAAAGCACCAGCAGGATAATGCGGTTCATCCGCTGCATACCCGAGCCTGCTCTTCTTCTGGCATAGCAGACCGCCTTATCCGACCCCCACAAAAAGAGCGCTCCCAGCAGAAAGCCGGACACCGCCACGAGCCATGCAGGACACCCCTGCGCCGCCTCCGCCCGTTCAATGGCGGGCTGCAGCAGCGACCAGAAGCTGGCGGCAATCATAACCCCGGCGGAAAACCCCAGCATCAGATTCAGCGCTTTGGTGCCGGGGGATTTGAAAAAGACGACTGTGGCTGCGCCCAGGGCCGTGACAAACCAGGTACCCAGCGTGGCCGCCAGCGCCATCCAAACATACTGTTCCACATCGCACCTCCTGTATCCAGTATAGCCGCGAAACCACGATTCGGTGCGTGCCGGGGCGAAAAAAAGAAGGCCAGCGTAAGCTGACCTTCTTACCGGTATTGAAACGATTCAGCAGCGGCAAAGAATTTCGCGTAAATGATTGTTTAGCGCAGCAGTTCGCGTAGGGGCGACCCTTGCGGTCGCCCGTTGCCGGAGGCACCGGATTTGTCAGTTTGCCGGAGGGCTTCCCTGCACACGAATCCGCCCTACGCTTCCGGATAGCCATACGTTCCCCTGCCGGGCGACCGCAAGGGTCGCCCCTACGCGGAGGTGTCCGGCATTATCATTTCTATGCGGAATTCAGGGTACAACTGAATGGCTACCCAGTTTTTTATTGACCTCTCAGCGTCCCCGGAAAAGTGGAAGCAGGTTACTCCCGGGCCTCTTCCGCCATAATCGCGGCGGCGACGGAATTCATGCCCACATGGCAGGCAATGCTGCAGGGAAGGTTGGCATAACTAACCTCCGCGAAGGGGAACGCCGCCTGCACCTGCTGCCGCCAGGCTTCCGCCAGTTCCGGATTTTCCAGGGTTCCCGCAGTCTGAATCAGCAGCCGGGATTCGGGCACATCCCCAAAGCGGTCGACCCGGTCCTGCTTCACCGCCTCGATCATTCTGGCCTGGGCCTGCTTCATCCCCCGCACCTTGGCGAAGGCGTCCAGCTTGTCCCCCTGAATGGTGAGCACCGGCTTCAGGTTCAGCACCGTCGCCAGGGTGGCTGCGGCGGGGGTGACTCTGCCGCCCTTTTTCAGATACTCCATGGAGTCCACGGTGATATAGATGCTGGCGTCGTAGGCGTGCTCCTCCAGAAAGGCCTTGATCTGGGAGGCGTCAAGGCCCTGCTCTGCCAGCCGCAGGGCGCTGAGCACCGATTCTCTCTGGGTCACAGAGATCCGGTGGTTGTCCACCACCTGCACCTTACCGTCGTAATCCTGGGCAAACAGGATGGCGCTCTGGCAGGAGCCGCTGAGGCCGCTGGACATGGGAATATACACGATCTGATCGTACCCATCGGCCAGAATGCCCTCCCACAGCTCCATAAGCTGCCCGGGAGACGGCTGGGAGGTGGACACATCCCGGTGCTGCCGCATGGCGTCGTACAGCTCTTCGGACGTAATGTCGATTCCCTCGTAATGGACGCTGCTTTCCAGATTCACGGGCATAGCCAGGACGTATACGCCCAGCCGGGCGCCTTCCTTCGCGGTGATTCCGCTGTTGGTATCCGTTGCGATTGCGACTTTCATAGCGTTAACTGCCTTTCTGCTTTTCCGGTTTCATTTCTTACCCGGGGATTGTATCACGATTTCTCCGGTTCTTCAAGCGCCGATCCGCAAAAAGCCCCGAACCTTTCTCAGGAATTGAGAATACTCATAAATTCGTCGCCGGTGATGGTCTCCTTTTCGTACAGGAACCTGGCAAGCTTTTCCAGCTTTTCACTGTTTTCCGTCAGAATTGCCTTGGCCTTTTCGTGTTGCCGCTTGACCAGAGCCACCACCTGCCGGTCGATGTCCGCCTGGGTTTCGGCGGAGCAGGCCAGGGACGCGTCACCGCCCAGGTACTGGTTGGTGACGGTTTCCAGAGCCACCATGTCAAAGTCCTCGCTCATGCCGTAGCGGGTAATCATGGCCCGGGCCAGCTTGGTGGCCTGCTCGATGTCGTTGGACGCGCCGGTGGAAATGGTGCCGAACCTCACTTCCTCCGCCGCCCGTCCGCCGGTATAGGTGGCAATCTGATCCAGGATTTCCTCCTTGGTCATCAGATAATGGTTGCCCTGCTCCACCTGCATGGTGTAGCCCAGCGCCCCGGAGGTGCGGGGAATGATGGTGATTTTCTGCACTGGAGCGGAGTGGCTCTGCATGGCGGCCACCAGAGCGTGGCCGATTTCATGGAAGGCAACCGTCCACTTTTCCTTGTCGGTGAGGATGGCGTTCTTCTTCTGGTAGCCCGCGATGACCACCTCGATGGATTCCTCCATGTCCGCCTGGGTGGCGAACTTCCGGCCGTCCCGGACGGCCCGGAGGGCGGCCTCGTTGACGATGTTGGCAAGCTCCGCACCGCTTGCGCCGGAGGCCATTCTTGCAACCTGCTTGAAATCCACGTCGTCGGCAATTTTGATTTTCTTTGCGTGCACCCGCAGAATGGCTTCCCGTCCCTGGAGGTCGGGCAGCTCCACGGGCACCCGGCGGTCAAACCGGCCCGGGCGGGTCAGGGCGGGATCCAGGGATTCGGGGCGGTTGGTAGCGGCGAGAATGATGACGCCGGAATTGCCCTCAAAGCCGTCCATCTCGGTGAGCAGCTGGTTTAAGGTCTGCTCCCGCTCGTCGTTGCCGCCCATGGCACCAGTGTTCCGCTTCTGGCCGATGGCGTCGATTTCGTCGATGAACACGATGCAGGGTGCCTTCTCCTTGGCCTGCTTAAACAGGTCCCGCACCTTGCTCGCGCCCATGCCCACAAACATCTCCACAAATTCCGAGCCGGATATGGAGAAGAAGGGTACGTTGGCTTCGCCGGCCACAGCCTTGGCCAGCATGGTTTTGCCGGTGCCCGGAGGGCCCACCAGCAGCACGCCCTTGGGCATGGAGGCGCCGATTTCCCGATACTTGTCGGGGTTGTGGAGGTAATCCACGATTTCGTGCAGGCTCTCCTCCGCCTCGTCCACGCCTTCCACGTCGGTAAATTTGATGCCGTCGGAGGACTGAACGTAGACCCGGGCGTTGGATTTGCCGCCGTTGAACATCATGGAATTGGGGCCGCCAGCTCTGTCCATGAGCTTTTTGGACATAAACTGCCCCAGCGCGACAAAAAGCACGATGGGCAGAATCCAGTACAGAAGGATGGTGACCAGCGGCGAGGTTTCCTCGATAATCTCCCCGCCGAATTTCGCGCCGGAGTCGTAAAGCCGGGTTACCAGCTCCGGATCATACATGAGGCCGGTTTTGTATACCTTGGTTCCGTCCTTGTTGGTGAAGAGGATCTGGTTGTCCTGTACCTCCACCTGGCCGATTTCCTTACTTTCCGTCATGGTGATAAAGGTGCTATAGTCCACCTTCACAATCTGCCGCCTGGCAATCCAGGGCATCAGCAGGAAGTTGAACAGCATCAGCGCGATCATGACCAGGGTGTAGTAGTAAATCAGCGGCTTCTTTGGTTTCTTTACTTCATTCATATCCGTATTTCCTCCTTATCTGCCGGCCCGTGGGCGTGAGCCGGTCTCTATTTCGTTATGTGCATAGCGGCTTAACTCAGCAAAGCGGCAAATTGAGATTTGTGCACCTAACGTGATCGGCCTACGGCCGACGCAATGCTGCGCATTGCAAG